>CALKRK010000116.1 GCA_937989675.1 uncultured Arenicella sp.
TCAAGATTTAGGCTCATATCAGAGCTACCTCCAGTTTTGGCACCCTAAATCAGTTTTACAAACCTGTTTGACGAATCAAACAAAAATACAAAACTTGTCTGGGACACCATCTACGTAGGACATTAAGCTTTTAACAAGCTAGAGCTTTCAGCCTTCAATTTCGCTATAAGCGGAATTAAACTTAAAGAGCCTTCAGCTTTTAAGTTTGCAGTGCAAACTTAAACTTAAAAAGCACCTACGGTCTTTGACACGCTTAGCAACGATTACTCGCTACTAAGCACCCAATGTGAATCGACTAAAACTAACTCGGCTTAGAGCTGAGGAAGAGATTGACGGTCCACACGAATTCCTGGGCCCATAGTTGTGGACACAGAGACTCGCTTAAAGTACTGCCCTTTTGCAGACGCTGGCTTTGCTTTGTGCAGCGCGTTCAAAAGAGCATCGAAATTTTCACGCAGGTCTTCGGCAGAAAAAGAAACCTTGCCGATGGTGCAGTGAATAATGCCGGCCTTATCAATTCGAAATTGAACCTGACCTGCCTTAGCGTTCCTAACCGCGGTTGCCACATCCGCTGAAACCGTACCGGTTTTAGGGTTTGGCATTAAACCTTTCGGGCCTAGAATTTGACCTAGCTGACCAACAACGCGCATTGCGTCAGGGCTGGCGATCACAATGTCAAAATCCATCTCGCCTTTCTTAACTTGGTCTGCCAAATCGTCCATACCAACTATGTCGGCACCAGCTTCTTTAGCTTTATCAGCGTTGTCTCCATCGGTGAACACAGCAACTCGAACCGATTTACCTGTACCTTTTGGAAGAACCGTTGCGCCACGAACAGCTTGATCTGATTTACGTGCATCGATACCAAGGTTTATAGAAACATCAACGCCCTCGTCAAACTTGGCGGATGCGGTCTCTTTTGCAAGCGAGAAAACTTCGTCCAAAGAATAAAAGTTATCTGGATCTACTTTCTCAGCAACTGCTGAATAACGTTTACTTGTTTTCGCCATGATTACACCTCGTCCGTCTCAATACCCATGCTACGTGCCGAACCAGCGATAATTTTTACCGCTGCGTCGATATCGTAAGCATTAAGGTCTGCCATTTTGGTGTTTGCAATCTCTTCCAATTGCGCGCGAGTCACTTTACCTACTTTATTAGTGTGCGGAACACCAGAACCTTTCTCTACGCCTGCAGCCTTCTTAAGAAGCACTGACGCAGGCGGAGTTTTCATGATGTAAGTGAAGCTCTTATCGTTATAAACGGTAATCACAACAGGAACAGGCAAGCCTTTTTCCATCTCTTGTGTCGCCGCATTAAACGCCTTACAGAACTCCATAATGTTTACACCGTGCTGACCCAATGCAGGACCAACCGGAGGACTAGGGTTGGCGCCACCAGCGGGCACCTGAAGCTTAATCAAAGCATCGACTTTCTTAGCCATTTTTTACTCCGGAGTTTTCATCAGAAAACTCATGCTTGGGTACAAACGCCTTACTCAGGCTCCCCGGTTAATAATACTCATTGTTTTAGTAAAACAGCCCTGAGCCATTTCACTCCCCGCAATGACGGGGAAATACTTACCACTAGCAATCTTCTGTGGTGAATAGTGATGATTGAGCTAGGCGTGATTCGTATTTGAGCGCGGAGCGTACTCTACGTCCGTAGCGGAAAGTACGTGAGCACTCAAATTGCGTATCACAACAACGCTCAAGCGTTACTAGTCGCCTCAGAATCAGCCTTTCTCTACTTGGCCGAAGTCTAATTCAACCGGCGTAGAACGCCCAAAAATCGACACAGCAACACGCAGCTTCGATTTCTCGTAATTCACATCTTCAACTGTGCCATTGAAGTCCGCAAACGGACCTTCAGTAACACGCACAACCTCACCTGGCTCAAACGAGAACTTGTGGCGCGGCTGGTCAGAACCATCTTGTACCTGCTGCAAAATGCCCATCGCTTCAGCATCCGTTAGCGGCGTAGGATCTGAGGCCTTACCACCAATAAAACCAGACACACGCGGCGTGCTTTTGACTAAATGCCAAGTTTCGTCGTTCATCACCATTTGGACCAACACGTAACCCGGGAAAAATTTACGCTCACTGGTACGTTTTTGACCAGAGCGCATTTCAACTACTTCTTCAGTTGGCACTAGAATTTCACCAAAAAAATCCTGCATACCGTTACGCTCAATCGCCTCTTCCAAGGTCAATTTCACGCGCTTCTCATAGTTAGAGAACGCCTGCACAACATACCACTGCATGTCCGGTTTATTTTCCGCGTTGGCAGCGTCGGACTCACCGGCACCTTTAGGCGAGTCTGGCATTTCTTGATCTGTTACTGGGTTGTCTGACATTACGTACCTTTTACTAGAATTCTCTGGTGGGCTAATGGTTAACTATCAACACCAAGCAACCAACCGTAAATCGCTTTGAACACAGCCATATCGATCAGCCATAAAAATATGGCCACAATCACCACTAACACCAACACAATGATGGTTGTTTGCGTGGTTTCTTGTCGACTGGGCCAGACCATCTTGCGCAACTCAGTACGCGAACCTTTTGAGAACTCGATTAATGACGCACCGTATTGCGAGGTCGCAGCAACTACAGCGGCAAGCACTAAGGCACCCAACAGAACACCAACACGCAACAAGACCGACACATCTTGCCCCATAAGTTGTGGCAATTGGTAATAACCGTAAACTCCGCCGCCTAAAAGAAGCAGTGCAACGCCTATCTTGACTTTATCTATCATTAATCTTCTCTTTCACTTTTGATTTCGCAAATGTTTCATTGCCTGCCAAAACAAACAACTCTCTACCATCTGCGAACGAATCAACCAATTTCAATAAAAACCAGTAAATTCATGCCCTGCAAACGCCATCAAATTAAAGTTAGTGGCAGGCCAGGAGGGAATCGAACCCCCAACCTACGGTTTTGGAGACCGTCGCTCTGCCAATTGAGCTACTGGCCTAAACTAAAATTTGATTTAAAATCAGCTAATTAGCTAACGTTTACAGATTTTATATACGCAAAAAGGTGGGCTAATATACATTAGCCCACCGAGTTTATCCAGCGCTTAGACTTATTTAATTAATCTCGACCACTTACTCGGCGTAAGCGGTTGAGATTCTGGTCTTAATCAAGGCTGGGCTGTATGGAGAACCGAAGCGCGCTTTCTAACACGTAAGAATTCGAGTACAGCCCCAACAAAGAGCAAGAGTAAAAGCTCAGCGCGGTTCAACTAATCGTTGATTTTGGCTACAACACCAGCACCAACTGTCCGACCACCTTCACGAATCGCGAAACGAAGACCATCTTCCATCGCAATCGGAGCAATCAACTCTACATTCATCTTAATGTTGTCACCCGGCATAACCATCTCAACACCGTCTGGCAACTCACAAGCA
>CALKRK010000117.1 GCA_937989675.1 uncultured Arenicella sp.
CGCAACGGTGTGTGCCTGGTACCCAATTACACCGTCTACCTCAGTTGCCGAAGGGTTTGAGAAGTACGCTCGTCAATTTCGTGTTAACAACGATACTGGTGAAAACAACTTCGCAATCATCCAAGCCGAAGACGAACTTTCAGCCATTGGCATGGTGATCGGCGCAAACTGGAACGGCGCTCGTTCGTTCACCGCGACCAGCGGCCCCGGCGTCTCATTGATGCAAGAATTTTTGGGCCTTGCCTACTTCGCTGAAATACCCGCTGTATTGATCGACGTGCAACGTACGGGCCCATCAACCGGCATGCCGACGCGCACACAACAGTCGGACATTTTTATCTCGGCCTACGCGTCGCACGGTGACACAAAACAGGTTGTGCTGTTCCCGGCCACACCCAAAGAATGCTTTGAACTCACGGCTGATGCTTTCGATATCGCTGATCGTTTACAAACACCAGTGATCATGCTGACTGACTTAGACTTGGGCATGAACGAGCATATCTGCGACGACCTCACCTGGGACGAAAACCGCGGTTATGATCGCGGCAAAGTCTTGTCTGCCGAAGACTTAGAAAGCATGGATCGCTTTGGTCGCTACTTAGACGTAGACGGCGACGGCATACCGTATCGCACCATCCCCGGCACTAGCGCCGATAAAGGTGCGTTCTTTACTCGTGGCACCTCGCGTGATGAATACGCCGCATACACTGAAAAAGGCGAAGCATATCAACGCAATATGGAACGCTTAGAAGTCAAGTGGGCCACCGCACCAAGTCATTTGCCAAAGCCTATAGAGACAACGCGTGATGCGGCAAACAATATTGGCGTTATTCACTTCGGCACCAGCTTAGAAGCCACACATGAAGCGCTCGACAAGCTTGCCGACGAAGGCATCGCTGCCAATGACTTGCGCATTCTCGCTTTCCCATTTCAGGAAGAAGTCAAAACATTTATCGAAAGCCACGACCAAGTATTTGTGGTCGAGCAGAACCGCGACGCGCAATTCAAAGCCTTGTTGGTGAACGAACTGCAAATTGACCCGAATCGCTTTCATTCAGTATTGCATTACAACGGCGACCCAATTAGCGCACTGCAAGTCCGAGCGGGCATCGATGCGATTTTGAACACACAAACTCAAAGCAAATCAGCCGCTGCAAACTAACTCGCGACTGTTATTTTAAGAGACACAAATCATGAGCTTTTTTAAACCGACCTTCCGTCACCCCGAGGCACCTAAAAACGAACTCGGCCTGACCACTAAAGCCTACGAAGGCGGCATATCCACTTTGTGCGCGGGCTGTGGCCACGACTCCATCAGTGCAGCGATTATGCAAGCAGTATGGGGCCTGAATATCGAACCTCACCGCGTTGCAAAAATGTCGGGGATTGGTTGCTCATCAAAGTCACCCAACTACTTTTTAAAGCAAGCCCACGGTTTTAATTCGGTGCATGGCCGCATGCCTTCGGTAACCACCGGCGCAAACGTTGCCAACCGAGACTTACTCTACATTGGCGTATCTGGCGACGGCGACACCGCATCTATTGGCATGGGACAATTCGCACACGTCATTCGCCGCAATCTAAACATGATGTACGTGGTGGAAAACAACGGGTGTTATGGCTTAACCAAAGGTCAGGATTCGGCTACCGCCGATGAAGGCTCCAAAAGCAAAAAGGGCAAACTTAACCCGTTCGAAGCCATCGACCTAGTCGCGCTGGCGCTCGACTTAGGTGCCACCTTTGTTGCTCGCAGTTTCTCAGGCGACAAAGAACAGCTCGTGCCACTCATGCAAGCCGCCATGTCACACAAAGGCTTTGCCTTAATCGATGTGATCTCACCTTGCGTGACTTTTAACAACCATGCCGGCTCTACGAAGAGCTACGATTATACTCGCGAACACATTGAAGCCGGTGCTGTAGTCGACTTCGTGCCAATGGCACAAGAAATCACCCTAGACCAGATCAAAGGCTCAACGCAAAACGTAGAATTGCACAACGGCGACTCCGTGCGCCTAAGCAAACTCAACGACGACTACGACCCGACGGATCGGCGCACCGCCATCCAAACGCTGCAAGACCACAAAGCGAAAGACCGCCTACTCACCGGCTTGATCTATATCGAACCCGAGTCCGACAACTTTCACGAAACTTTGAGCTTGCCGAAAACGCCACTAAACGAATTGCAAGAAGATTCGTTGTGTCCTGGCGTACCAGCGCTGGCTGGTATTAATGCTGGGCTAAGGTAGTTATTGAGTCATTGCGTAATAAACTACAATTTCACGGATAAATCCAGCAATCGACCATACAGAAATATCTGAAAAAGGCTGTCATTTAAAAATGGCGCCGATATTGAGATACCTGCTGGAATTCGAGTTGGTGGGTTCTGCCTGTTCCAGTTTGCGAAATAGGTCTGCGTCGTATCCCAAACTGAACCAGTAATACTCGGCCCTCCATGCCGGAAAATCAGCCGTCGATCCTCGCTTTGACTTGTCCAGTAATTGGGAAACACGACGGTTTCAAGCACAAATTGCTTACCAGAAGGCACCGTATAGGTCGTACCCCCACTACCACCATTTAAACGAATTTGAACCGCCTGGCCGCAGTCGTCTCCACAACCAGCTAGTTTAATTTCATCACCGCCTAGCGGCACAACAACAACCTTATTTTTGGCCTGCGCCATAGCGCTGCCATTCATACAAAAAATCATTGCAACTAAACAAAATACCCTACAAGTACTTTTCACTGTAAAACCCTCCAAGCATTTTGCAAATACGCTACGCTAGGCAAAACAGCAAGTCAATATTCGACAGAGCTAAATACCTGAGCTGAAACACGACTGAACGAGTTAAAAAGAAGGTTTGAGCGACTAGCTTAAGATAGAGGTAAGTAGATCAGTAGTCTAGCTCACAGGGTGAAGGGGTCGGTTGGTTCCTTACATCGTATAGCGCCTAATTTTTCAAATTTTAGGCGGTAAGCCTCTCTAACGCGTGATACTTTTCGTAACATTATTCAAGCAATTACGCTTAATGCTATATCAATAGTTACTTTAGATGCCTGTATGAGTTAATCTAACTCCACGTTTTAAAATTACGGCTCCTGGAGTTGGGTTGATGACCACAATGATGAAGCAATGGGTGATGGCCAGCCGGCCCGTCGGCCTAGTGAAATCCACTGATTTCAGATTAGAGGAAGTGCCTATTCCTGAAATACGCGAAGGCCAGGTTTTGTTAAAAACCCTATATCTAGGCGTTGCACCAGTGGTAATGCGCTACATGACCAACGAAACCGATTTCGAGCGCCCAATGAATGTGGGCGATGTAATGATTGGTCGCGGTATTGGTCAGGTTGTTGAGAGTAAATGCTCGGCATACAAAGTGGGCGATATTCTGCAAACCAAGTTGGGTTGGAGAGAGTACTCCGTAATTGAGGATGACCCCTACTACCTCACATACAAAATGAGAAACACCGACCTTCGCGCGTCCTACGGTGTTGGTGCCCTAGGTTTGAATGGATTTACCGCGTTGGTAGGAATGAGAGAAATTTGCCAGGTTAACCCAGGTGATAAAGTGTTGGTTTCCGCAGCTGCCGGTGGCGTAGGCAGCCTAGCTGGGTATATCGCTAAAGCACTCGGTGCTTCACAAGTTGTGGGTATAGCTGGTGGCGAAAAAAAATGTCAGATGCTTACCACGCAACTGGGTTATGAGAATGCTATCGATTATAAATCTGACGATATCCCTGAAAAGCTAGATCAGTATTTCCCTAACGGAATTGATGTGTTTTTTGACAACGTTGGCGGTGAACTTCTCGATCATGTTTTGGGGCGTATTAATCGGCGCGCGCGTATTGCTATTTGCGGCCGAATCTCAGAGTACTTAATTCCGCCAGACGAATATCACCGGCCGCGTAACCTATATCGTATCGGCTTAAAAGATGCAAAAATGCAGGGGTTCTTCATTTACGACTATAAAAAGCGTTACGCAGAATATGAAGATCAAATTGCAGAATGGATTCGCGAGGCAAAGTTACACCCGCTTGAAGATATTGAAGAAGGTATAGAGTGCATGCCCGGCGCATTGATTAGCCTCTATGAGGGTACCAATGGTGGCGTGCGAATGGTACGCATAGATACCAATATCGACACCGATGGTAACGATAACAAGCCGCACCGGTAGACTAAAATAGACAGGGCCAAGCATGTTATATAAAGCACTAGCGAGTAAACCCTGGTATCCATGGCTTGTTGTCGGGCTGTGCTTGCTGACCGTATCGGCATCCAATGGCTTAATCAATAATGGGCTAACGGTATTTGATGAGTCTCTATTGATCGAATTTGGGTGGTCAATTTCAGAGCTAAAAACCAGAGATTCCATCTCATTTTTGTGCGGCGCAATATTTGTTCTTGGCGCCGGCTATGTGGTGGACAAATACGGTCCAAAACCGTTGCTATTACTCGGCATGGCGCTGCTCGCTATCGGCTATTTTTCATATGGAAGAATTGAATCGCTAAGCCAACTTTACAGCATGCACATTTTATTCGGCATGGTGCTCGCGTGTGCTGGCAACATGACCGCCATCGTAACAGCGGCATCTTGGGTCGAACACCGGCGCGGCTTAGCGGTAGGATTAGTAATAGCCGGTACAAGTATCGGCGGTATTCTTATACCGCCAACGGCTAATTATCTGAACCAAGCTTTTGGTTGGCGGCTCGCAATGCAGTATGAAGCTATTTTTCCGCTTCTAATGATGCTGCTGATTTTCTTACTAATAAAAAATAGGCCGGTTCACAAACAAACCAAAAGCAAGCGAACGCAAATCAAAAAGGAACTATCTGAGGGCGTGCCTCTCGCTCAGGTACTTAAAAAACTCTCGTTCTATCAAGTTGCCATCGCAGGGGCACTTACCTATTTCACTGTAACCTCTATTTTTTCTCACATGTTTCTGTACATGCGTAGCCTTGACTATGCATCTGAACAAGCGAGCCTCGCGTTAAGCACCATGGCATTGCTGGCATTGGTCGGAAAACTATTTTCAGGCTATATGTCAGACCGAATCAACCCGCACACACTGTTTCGCGCGCAAATGCTTTGCATGTTAGTTGGCGTGCTTGGAACAAGCCAGCTAAACGAATTTATATGGGTGTTCCTATTGTTTACCGGTTTTGGCTGGGGTGGATTACATACGCTCTATAACTATATTCTAATCGCCCTATTTGGACTGAGAGATGCCGGAAAAATTAATAGCATCGTGTCACTCGCCGAAGCAGCAGGTGCGGGCATGGGTATTTTTGTCACAGGCTACTTACGTGATTATTTTGGCAATTACCCCGACGCACTACTCGTATCCGCCGGCCTGATGACCATTGCAACGATCTGCGTTTTTGCTATTAAGCCTAGCAACGCCAAGAGCGAACAGCGAGAATCAGTGGGATAAGTGAAGGGGGCAGAGTAAAATTTACCTGAGTGGCCGCTTGGAGTATTTCAGAACCTTTTATTTAACTCATATTGACACATCTGAAAGGCACTAGTTTGCCCGTTTCAGGCATTTGAATCACAGCTCATTGTGACTCACCTCTTTGATGACGCCAAAAAGAAGAGCTGCTTTTAGCAGCTCTTCGCGAAGTAATATGAGGTAAGCCCTTAAAGATTCGCTGCTGCAACATCTTTAATTTTTGGCCAGTTTTTGTTCGCTTTTTCGATGTTGCCAGGAATATCTTTTACCCAAATGGTTTTTATGCTGTTATCTAGATTCAAGTAAAGTTGGCCATCAACCACTTCCCACACTGTTGGATCAGCAATGAATTTTTTACCGACAGATGCGCCGTAAGCACAAAAGCCACCGTAAGCTGGCAAGTATTTTTCTTTATCAGCTTTAAATTTCTTTGCGTTCTCTTTACTTGAAAACAAGTAGTTAACACCATTATGTTGTACCACGTGATTGCCATTACCTTGCAGCGGTTTTTTACTGGTTTGATAGCTGACTAAGTCGTAGCCGCCAACACCTACTACGCTGTTTGATTCGACAGCTGTTGCGATAGCTGAAGCAGCAATAATAATGAGACTTGTAATGAGTACTAATGTTGATTTAATCGAGTTCATGATTTTTCCTCTTAAATAGATAGGTTGAATTGAATATTTTTGTTTAAAAAAGGGAGACGGAGGGCTTCGTTTAAAGAATCGCGCTAGCAGCAATTGCGAGAATCGAAAACCAAGAAATTAGATAAACCGGTGTTCTTAGAAATGGGATACCTAAGATGTAGACAACCGCGTGAGCAACGCGCGCCCAGAAGAAAACAGCACACCAAGATGCAATGGCTGTGATGCCTTGATTCGCGTCACTAACTAAAAAGCTTGAACCGATAACCACGGCAATAAATGCAGGCATGGTTTCAACCATATTTAGATGCGCACGTTGAGCACGTTCAGCCCACAACGGCTGCTCAGGAATTTCCTTTGGAAAGTCTTCCGGATAGTTGTTTATAAACGTGAGCGGCCCCCAAACGAATAGGCGCGCTACGATATAAGGCGTCCAAAGAAGCAGTGTTAAGACACCGCTAAGCACAAGGTATAAGTAAATGTCGTTCATAATTGATTTGCTCCACTGTATAAATTTTTCAGAGAGCCAAGTATGAGTAAGGTCCGGCTCCTTCACGATGTTCAGCGCACCGTTTTTATTGTCCATTCGTCCATACTTGCCTGCATAAGTTGGCTTACTGAACCTTTAGAGCTCTATAATGCTGCTAATTACGAGACAGGTAGTGGAGGCTAAAACTTGGACACCCTTAGTAAGATTTTGGATTTATTGCACTTTGATAGCACGTTCTATTTCGCGACCAATTTCCATGCTCCATGGAGTGTAGAAGTACCTAAATACAAAAATGTTGCGCGCTTTCACTACGTGACGCAAGGCATCTGTTGGGTGCGAATTGAAGGGGCCGATGAGCCACAACTGCTCTCGTCTGGCGACATTATTGTTATCCCACATGGTGCGCGACATATTCTAAGTGACGCGCCTGATCGGGCACCGATTAGTCTGGATGAAGCATTTACCCAAACGAGTTATGACGGACAAGGGGTGTTTCAAATAGGCGACGGAAACTCTACCTATGGCACGCAGCTTGTGTGCGGTCATTTCGAGTTTGCAGAGCTATTCAAACACCCATTAATAAGTCATTTGCCCAACCACATCATTAAGCGAGAGAGTGATGGAATAGACTTCTCTTGGATGAAAGACACCTTAAAGTTTCTTTCGCATACAGCCACAACTCAACACGACGGCAGTTCAGCAATCATAAAGCGTTTATCGGAAGTAATTTTCATTCAAGTAATACGTTACTGGAACACCCGACAAAGCCCGAGCAAAGGGTTTATCGCTGCGTTAAACGATCACCATCTATCTAATGGTCTCCGCGCGTTCCATGAGGATTATGCGGCTGACTGGACAGTAGAAAAATTAGCACGTGAATCAAGCATGTCTCGGTCGCTATTTGCCGAACGCTTCAAACAGTATTTAAATTTGTCCCCGATGCAATACGTAACTAATTGGCGCATGCAAAGTGCCCGCAAAATACTCACCGAGTCAGACCTTTCTTTGGACAACATTGCACAACAAGTGGGCTACGATTCAGCCGCTGCATTAAGCAAGGCATTCAAACGCACCTTTAATCTTGCCCCCGGAGAATACCGGCGGCACGTCAGCTAATTAGTACAGACAATATCTCTCTATGAATAACGAAAATCCGCTACTCAGCCAAACCCTTGAAAGAGTCCGCTCTTGTGAGCACTGTATTGAGCATCTTCCTCACGGCGCGCGCCCCGTTTTGCAAGTAGGTCAAAACGCCAAAATACTTATTGCAGGGCAAGCGCCAGGTTCAAAAGTACACGCCACTGGAATACCGTTTGACGATCCAAGCGGAGATAGGTTACGGATGTGGATGGGTGTTGATAAAACTCAGTTTTATGACGAAAACCAAATTGCGATTTTGCCTATGGGCTTTTGTTACCCAGGAACAGGTAAGTCAGGTGATTTACCTCCGAGAAAAGAATGTGCCGATCTTTGGCGAGATCAATTATTAGCAATGATGCCAAAAATTGAATTAACACTTATCATTGGTCAATACGCTATCGCTTGGCACTTACCTGAATCAAAGAAAGAATCCTTAACTAATACCGTCAAAGCTTGGAAAACCCATTGGCCAAAAAAGCTGCCTTTACCGCACCCAAGCCCTCGTAACAATATTTGGTTAAAGAAAAACGACTGGTTTGAAGACACGATTATTCCATCTTTACAAAAACAGGTTAGATCGCTCCTTAGTTAAGACCAAAACCAATACAGCAATCAACTATGTTAACGCCGATATTTCCTGTAAAAAACTAGACTTCGAAAGTAAATGGGTTATTGGCATTGTAAGTCAACCAGCATTTCTCGCCCACTCCTAAGAGTTGAATTACACAGTACTCCATATTGTTTGTGAACTCAGAGCTTGGACCGAATCTTTTGTTGGAGTAATGAGCGGGAGGCTCTCCCGTGTACAAGTCGTTTTAACCCGCTCTTTGGAATCTAAAGCTACTAGGTCGTTATAATGTGCTCCGTATTTAGAACTTAACCACCAAACACTCTATAACCTCTACTCGGGGTATTATGATTACTTATTGAACACTCTTCAGTCATAGGCAAATCGGAATGAGAGTAACTTCAAATATGCCCACAGGAAGCTCGGCTATCTTCCAAGCTAATTTCGAGCAAAGCCCGCTGA
>CALKRK010000118.1 GCA_937989675.1 uncultured Arenicella sp.
GGTTCTTTTTACAAGATGATATAAGTTTACTGGATGGGCGCTTAAGCATTATTCCTTCGGTTCGCTACGACAACTTCGAACTTGAACCCACCGCCGACGCAATCTATTTGTCTGGCAACACCGGTTCACCAATACCTGAAGATTATGATGAATCTGAAGTGTCTGCCAAACTGGGTGTGCTACTTGATGTGAGCGATACGTGGTCGGTTTTCGCGCAATACGCCGAAGGTTTTCGTGCGCCCCCGCTTGATGCTGTTAACACTGGGTTTACCAACTTCGCAGGTGGTTATACAACCTTACCTAATCCTAATTTGAGGCCCGAAAAAGGCGAAAGTGTTGAGTTCGGAATTCGGCGAAACAGCGACTTTGTATCAATGGATTTTGTTGCGTACAAAAATGACTATCAAGACTTTATTGAAGGTCTAGCTGTACGCGGACTCAATTTCAGAACGGGTTTGCTGGAGTTTCAGGCACGTAACTTGCCTGAAGCCACTATAGAAGGCGTTGAGGTAAAGGTGCAGGCCGATATGCAGGCTGTTGCCTCGTCGCTTGAAGGCTTTGAAGCTCGAATAGCTTATGCGTACTCTCGCGGTGAAAACAAGGAAACAAATCAGCCCTTAAACTCAATCGACCCTCAGCAGTTAGTTATTGGCTTTGGGTACGCCAGCAGAAACGACCGCTGGGGAGTAGAGGGTATTCTGACTTTGGCGGATCGAAAAAACGCTTCTGATATCGACGCAAGTTCCTTACAGGCCGATGGCGCTCCGCAAGTTGCGCCGTTCGAAACACCTGGGTACGGAACCTTAGATCTCATTGGTTACTATAATATCGCAGAGAATTTACGAATTAACTGGGGCATATTCAACGCGACCGACAAGCAGCATTTTCGCTGGAGCGAGGAGTTTGTGCAAAACCCTCAGCAAACTAACTTTGATCGTTTAACTGAGCCTGGAAGAAACTATTCAGTTTCGGTGAAGTACTCGTTCTAGAGGCTATTTTTTCAATTCAGATAACTCGGCAACTCGTGACAAGCGCCGAGTTATCAGCAAAGCGGTAAGATGAAACCGTTATTTAGAACTCAACGACGCTGCGGATACTCTCGCCTTTATGCATAAGATCAAATGCCGAATTGATTTCCGTTAGTGGCATCTTGTGCGTAATTAGATCATCAATATTCAGTTTGCCATCCATGTACCAATCAACAATGGTAGGCACATCGGTACGGCCTCTTGCGCCACCAAAGGCGGTGCCTCGCCATACGCGCCCTGTCACCAATTGAAATGGCCGTGTTGAAATTTCTTGGCCAGCACCGGCAACGCCGATAATAATGCTCTCGCCCCAACCTTTATGGCAGCATTCGAGTGCCTGGCGCATGGTATTAACGTTGCCAATGCATTCAAAGGAATAATCGGCTCCGCCATTGGTTAAATCGGCAATCGCTTCAATTACATCATCTGTGTTATTCGGGTTGATAAAGTCAGTCATGCCGAACTGTTTGGCTATTTCAACTTTGCTTTCATTTAAGTCGATGCCGATAATTTTATTAGCGCCAACCATTTGCGCGCCTTGAATCACATTCAAGCCGATGCCGCCTAAACCAAAAACAACGACGTTTGAACCGGGCTCTACTTTGGCGTCGAAAACAACGGCGCCAACACCGGTTGTGACTCCACAACCGATATAGCAAATTTTGTCGAAGGGGGCATCTTTACGCACCTTGGCGATCGCGATTTCGGGTAAAACGGTGAAGTTTGAAAAGGTTGAGCACCCCATGTAATGCAAGATTGGTTTGCCCTGAAATGAGAATCGTGATGTGCCATCAGGCATTAGGCCTTGACCCTGTGTGGAGCGAATTGCTTGGCACAAATTGGTTTTCGGATGTAGACAATAGTCGCACTCGCGGCACTCAGGTGTGTAAAGTGGGATGACATGGTCGCCAACGCTCACGGATGTGACTCCTGCGCCGACCTCGCGCACAATACCCGCACCTTCGTGGCCTAAAATGGCGGGGAAAGCGCCTTCTGGGTCATCGCCGGACAAGGTGAACGCATCGGTGTGACAAATGCCGGTAGCCATCACTTCGATCAGAACCTCACCAGCTTGTGGGCCTTCCAAGTTAACGGTTTCAATACTCAGTGGTTCGCCAGCGGCGAAAGCGACAGCAGCCTTAGTTTCCATTGTGACCCTCTTTGAGATGTCAGTGAATTAGTGTTGTTGCGTAGTTTACACCTGCTGAGGTACTCACGTTAAGTGTTTAGATATCGGAGTGGCGAATTACAGTGAATTGTTTAGTTGCCGAGTCAACGTTAAGTACAGCGTTAGTTATGCGCTGCGCGACTTGATCAACGGAAACAAATTGCCAAGGCATAATATAGGAAAGCGGTTTCATAAAGGTGCCAAGCGCCAAAGGCTTACCACTTGATAGGTGACGAGTGCCATAAATAACACCCGGTTGCAGTACTACAGCTTGGTGTTCAGGTGATAACTTGCTAAACGTTTCGGCGGCTTCTAGGGCAAGTCGCTTGCCCTTGGTGTAGCCGAAACGGTCGCTGCGCATTAGTAACGGTATTTTCGCGCCGAGCAAAATCACTTTCTTGATACCAGCGTCTCCCGCTGCTCGGATTGCATTGACGTTAGTGGCACCGTTCATAAATACTTGCTTGTCATAAGCTTCTTTCGAAAAAGTCGGCAACGGTGGCGAGCCGACCAATGTGATTAGCACATCGGCCGATTCCAGTAGTTTGACTGAGGGCTCGCTAGCGTCACCTTTGCACCAGCGCACGGCCTGACTCCATTCTTGATCTTTTAGGTGTAGCGGCTTATGCCCCGTCCGACTGACGCAAACCGTGCAAACTTCGTGAGCCCTGAGGTGTTTCGCGACGTGGGTTCCTACAAATCCATTGCCGCCATAGATCACAACCTTTGGGCATTTATTTTGCTCTACTTTTTCCACATTAGGCTTCCTAAACTTCTTAATCTCAAGACTTTACTCTCAGTGGTGTTGACAAAATGTGTTTGATTTCCTTGTTTGGTGGTATAACAAAGGTATGAAACTAGAAAATAAAAATGCCGTCGTTACTGGTGGCGCAGGGGGCATTGGTGCCGCGCTTTGCCGCGCCTTGGCAGCGGCTGGCGCGAAGGTAGTAGTGTCAGATTTAAGCCTCGATGCCGCATCCGCTATTGCGAACGAAATTAATGGGCTCGCTATTCAGTGCGACGTGAGTCAAGAGGCGAATATTCAGTCACTTGTTCAGCAAGCCGAATCGCAACTAGGGCCGATTGACCTATATTGCTCAAATGCAGG
>CALKRK010000119.1 GCA_937989675.1 uncultured Arenicella sp.
ACCTATCTTTTGGTTTCTCAAATACTGCTTAATTAACAATTAATACTTTCTATGCGATCAATAACGATTAATTATCGTATCGACCACGTTCTGTGGTGCCTTTTGATATTTCTCAAACTGCATACTGTAAGAGGCCCGGCCCTGCGTTGCGCTGCGTAGCGCCGTTGCATAACCAAACATTTCAGCTAACGGCACTTCAGACTTAATCAACTTACCCGAAGGCGTGTCTTCCATACCTAAAATTACGCCGCGACGCGAATTAACATCACCGCTAACGTTACCCATATACTCCTCAGGAGATACAATCTCCACGGCCATAATGGGCTCTAACAAATCCACCCCTGCTTCACGACAACCCTCTCGAAATGCCTGACTTGCAGCGGCTTTAAACGCGAATTCAGATGAATCCACATCGTGATAACTGCCGTCGTACAAAGCAACGCGAACATCAACCAATGGGTAGCCGGCCAACACGCCGCCCTCCATTGCGTCTTCGACGCCTTTTTGTACTGATGGGATGAATTCACGCGGCACTGCGCCGCCTTTAATTTCATCCACAAACTCAAAACCTGCGCCGCGCTCGAGCGGCTCAATTCGCAGGTAAACATGACCATACTGGCCACGACCACCCGACTGTTTTGCGTATTTGGTCTCGTGTGTAATGCTCTTGCTAATCGCTTCGCGGTAAGCTACTTGCGGCTTACCAACATTGCACTCAACATCGAACTCACGCTTCATACGATCAATAATGATGTCCAAATGAAGTTCGCCCATACCAGAGATAATGGTCTGGCCGGACTCTTCATCGGTACGCACTTTGAAAGATGGGTCTTCTTGCGCCAACTTACCTAAGGCAACACCCATTTTTTCTTGGTCAGATTGAGTTTTTGGCTCAACTGCCTGCGAGATAACCGGGTCTGGAAATTCCATCCGCTCTAGGGTTACCATCTTCTTAGCGTCACACAGCGTATCGCCTGTGGTAACACTCTTCAGCCCGACCGCGGCAGCTATATCGCCGGCTCGAACTTCTTTAATTTCTTCTCGATTGTTCGAATGCATTTGCAAGATTCGACCAATTCGTTCTTTCTTACCCTTTACTGGGTTATAAACCGCATCACCGGTGCTCATTACGCCGGAATAAACCCGGAAAAACACCAGCTGACCAACAAAAGGGTCAGTCGCAATTTTAAATGCCAACGCCGAAAATGGTTCATCGTCACTTGAAGGACGGGCCACCTCATTTTCTTTTTCGTCAACGCCTGTTATTGCAGGCACTTCGGTTGGCGATGGCAAGTATTCAACAATGCCATCCAACATGGCTTGCACACCTTTATTCTTAAAGGCAGAGCCACACATCACCGGAACAATTTCGTTCGCGATGGTTAGAGCACGCAACGCACTCTTCACTTCTTCAACAGACAAACCACCTTCTTCCAGGTATCTATCCATTAGCTCTTCAGAGCTTTCGGCAGCCACTTCAACTAACTGCTCACGATACTCATCAGCCAATTCGACTAAATCGGCAGGTATCTCTTTTTCTTCGAATTGCACACCCATGGAATCTTTATCCCAGTAGATGGCTTTCATTTTGATCAAATCAACAACACCTTCAAACTCTTCTTCTGCACCAATCGCCAACTGCAATGGCACTGGCTTAGCACCGAGGCGAGTTTTTATTTGCTCGACCACGCGAAGAAAGTCTGCACCAGCACGATCCATCTTATTGACAAAAGCCAAACGTGGAACGCCATACTTATCAGCTTGACGCCAAACAGTTTCTGACTGTGGTTCAACACCGCCTACTGCACAAAACACTGCAACCGCGCCATCGAGGACTCTCAACGAGCGCTCAACCTCAATCGTGAAGTCAACGTGCCCGGGGGTATCGATGATATTAATACGATGCTCATCAAAGGAAGCATCCATACCGCGCCAAAAGGTTGTGGTCGCCGCAGATGTAATCGTAATACCACGCTCTTGCTCTTGCTCCATCCAATCCATCGTCGCTGCACCATCGTGCACTTCGCCGATCTTATGGCTGATACCCGTGTAGAACAAAATGCGCTCGGTCGTCGTGGTTTTACCCGCGTCGATGTGAGCCATGATGCCGACATTTCGGTATCGATTAATTGGAGTTGAACGTGCCATTATTTATCTACAGTTACCTGTTGTGTAAAAAGCTATGTCTAATGACTAATCAATCTATCTAGTTTTAAAAGAGCTCCCTAAAGAACTCACCTTAACCGGCTTGAACTTAGGGCTGTTTACGCTTTTCCTACTGCTACCGCTAGCGCCTGCGGCTTTTAAGCGTGCCTGACACTCTTAAACTCAAAGAGCGCCTGCAGCTTTTAAGTGTGCCTGACACTCTTAAATTTAAAGAGCGCCTGCAGCTTTTAAGTGTGCCTTGGCACTCTTAAATTTAAAAAGCGCCTGCGGCTCGGGCCGACAAGATCGGCCGATCGCGCAAGCGATTCTCGCGAAATCAGAAACGAAAGTGTGAGAAAGCTTTATTCGCTTCCGCCATACGATGCACGTCTTCAGTTTTACGCATCGCACCACCACGCTTTTCAAACGCATCAATCAACTCACCAGCCAATCGCTGAGTCATTGATTTCTCAGAGCGTTGACGCGCATATTCAACAACCCAACGCATTGCCAACGCAATACGACGGCTTGCACGCACTTCAACAGGCACCTGATAAGTCGCACCACCAACGCGGCGACTTTTAACCTCTACCATTGGCTTGACGTTCTCCAACGCCCCATCAAAAATTTCCAATGGATCTTCTGAACGACGCTCACCGATTAAATCAAGCGCATCGTAAATAATTTTTTCAGCAACCGATTTCTTGCCATCCTTCATTAGGATATTGACAAATTTCGCAAGGGTTACGTTTCCGAATTTAGGATCTGGCAAGATCTCGCGTTTCGGGACTTCTCTTCTTCTAGGCATAACGTGCTCTCTTTAGCAGTTTATTCTCAGACCTACTCTTTAACAGGCAAAAAGCAGAACCAATACTTATGACTTTATGATTTAGGCTTCTTGGCGCCGTACTTAGAACGGCCCTGGCGACGCTCAGACACACCAGAGGTATCCAAAGCACCACGAACAGTGTGATAACGCACACCTGGCAAATCTTTTACACGACCACCACGAATAAGCACAACACTGTGCTCTTGTAGGTTATGACCTTCACCACCGATATAACTCGTTACCTCAAAACCATTAGTCAAACGAACACGGGCAACTTTACGCAATGCTGAGTTTGGCTTTTTTGGAGTTGTCGTATAAACACGAGTACAAACACCACGACGCTGAGGGCACGCCATCAACGCAGGAACATTTGATTTTTGAACCTGCTTTTTACGCGGGTTACGTACTAACTGATTAATAGTTGGCATAATCTAATTTTAGTTTTTCAAAAAATCGATAAAACTCAATAAGATAGCGAGCTTCAGAGCGACAAAAAATGACTTAATCTACAAAACCAAAAGCGCAAAAAGCGCCTTCAGCCTTGCATTAGGCCGAAAAGAGGTCGCGATTCTAGGTATTCACACAAGCAAAGTCAAGGAATTACCTCGCCAATTAGAGCGATATTTCCGCCGGAATCACGACTTCTGAATATTATTTAGAAAACAGCCCGAAAGTGGTGCAAATTCAGACAGTTACCGTCTTACTCAAGAGGCTAAGCCCTAACAGGAATATAGGTCTCAAGCAGTAACGGTGTTTCAGTGGAGCGGATTCTATGCGCCAACCCCGCGCTTTGCAAGGAAAAACGCGAATAAAACTGGTGTTTTGTTAATCTCTGACATTTAACGCGCGCAGGCCACAGAAACACAAAGCATATGCAGCTTTCATTGCGAAATACCGCATTTTATTTCACGCTTACAGGTATTTTTGCAGCAACTCGACGACGATCGGCACTACTGAGGCCACCAACAACATAGCCATCACTACATTAAACATGCGTTGATGGCGTGGATCAGAGAGCAACCGCTTCAGCCCGGCACCAAAAATCATCCAAACTCCAGCCGACGGGAATGCAACTACAAAGAACACGACCGCGATCACCACAATTTGCATGCTTAGACTGGCACCGACCGTGGTATAGGCCGCAATTGCGCTTGACCCCATTATCCATGCCTTTGGATTTACCCACTGAAAGAGCGCAGCTTGTATAAAGGTAAAAGGTTTGGCGCGCTCTGCGTCTAAGTTGTTCGGTGCTGATTTAGCAATCAACCAGGCTAGATAGATGAGATAGACAATTCCAATCAATTGAATGATTTGGTGCACTGCCGAATATCGTTCAAATATGTAACCCAAACCAAACCCAACAGCCAAGAACATTGTCGGCACACCAAAACATATACCCAACAGGTGCGGCAGGCTTGCTCGAACTCCATGATTAAGACCCGAGCTCATGATCATTATATTGTTTGGGCCAGGAGTAAAAGCTGCTGACACAACAAACAGAAAGAAAGATGGATGAAGGTCCACAACTTTGGCCTCAAAAAGAATAATCACTAGCGAGTAATCATAGCCCAGCTCAATCAATCCACAAGTGTCAATTCAGCAACCCGATTGAAAAACATGCCCTACCCCGCTATCGTCTGAGGCTTATACGCGATAAAACAACTGGATAGTTAGAATGATATTGAAGAACGTGGGGTTTCAAGTTACTAAAAATAATCAGCTAATAGGCCTTGTTGCATTAGCTTTGCTTTTCGGCAACGTAAGCAGTATTGCGGCCGACGACAGTTATCAGGGAGTAACGCCACCAAGTATCGAGAAAATTAGCTCAGCGATTGAGCAGGCACGGCAATCGCAAACCACGCAAAAATCAGCGTACAGAACTAAGCTCGGCCCGACTCTTCAAGCACTCATGGCCGAAACAGATAAAGCACCATCCGCATTTCAACACCCCTTTTTACGCACAAAGGGTGGTGACTCGGTGCAAGTCTATATTCAACTCAAAAGCACCAGCAACACGGCCGTAGAGAGCCTTCGAAGCTTTGGAGTCGAAATAGACCTAGTAAATAATTCGCTCAACAAAGCACAAGGCTGGGTTTCGACCTCATTACTTAGCGAGCTAAGCCAACAGAAAAATGTAGTTCGCGTTACAAGGCCTGAATACGCAACACCCAATGTAGGCCGCGTTACGACTCAAGGCGACGCCATTTTGCGCGCCAACAAGCTACGCGAGATGGGCATCACCGGCGAAGGAATCAGAGTAGGCATTATTTCTGATGGCGCAAATAGCTGGACCTCAGCACGCGCTAGCGGTGATCTACCACAGAATATAACCACCTTTGGAAGCTGCACAACACGCAGCGCCAATCCATCGCAATGTTTATCGAGGTTAACCTGTAATGAAGGTACGGCCATGGCTGAAATTATTCACGATATGGCCCCAGATGCTGAATTGGCCGTCGCGGCGGTAAGCACCTCCTTAGAGTTTATTAGCCAGATCAACCGGCTGGCCAATACATTTAAAGCCAATATTATTGTTGACGACCTCGGCTTCTTTGGCGAGCCTTACTTTCAGGATGGCGACTTAGCGAGAGCAGTAGCGGGCTTACCAGCAAGTGTGCTTTATGTGTCTTCTGCAGGAAATAGCGCCGCCTCGCACTACGAGCGTGACTATCGGAAATTTCCAGCCGACACCAACATTCATGATTTTGGCACACAAGAAGGCGCCGGGCCCGACGACGCAATGGGCTTTTTAGTACCCGCCAGCCGCGGAACCGTCGCCCTGCTTCAATGGAACGACAGTTTCAGCAATCCGAGCAGTAACTACGATCTCTATATATTCAACTCCGATGGGGTTATCACCCAGCAAAGCAACTTCACTGGCGGGCCGGCTATAGAAGGCGTTTGCGTACCCAATGCTGGCGGGGCTGACATCGTGCGGTTCGCGGTCGTCGATAAACGCAGCGGTTCTGGCCGACGGCTGGAAATGTTCTTTTTAGGTGCGGGAGCCATAGAATACCCAATTAGCCGGGGCAGCATCTTTGGCCACCCAGGCGTGACGCGCGCAATTGCCGTCGCCAGCATTAACGCCAGCGACGCTGGCAATAATTCTATCGCGTTCTACAGCTCGCGCGGCCCAGCTCAACGCGGGCGAGCCAAACCTGACTTGTCTGGCATAGATGGGGTATCGGTAACCGGCGCGGGCGGGTTTCCATCGACTTTCTTTGGAACGTCGGCGGCCGCTCCTCACGTAGCTGGCGTGGCCGCGCTTTTGATGAGTGCCAGCCCGAAGAACACAACGGCGCTAGTGCGTGAAGCCATGTTAAGAACAGCGGTCGATCTTGGCAGCAGCGGGCGTGATTCTACGTTCGGTTTTGGCCGAGTTGATGCGCTAAATGCAATTGCCCAACTCGATATTGAGAAGCCGGTAAACTTAGGGCATTTAATGCTTCTCCTATTGGACGAATAAAAAGAAGCAAATACCCTGCTACTCTAACAACACGCGGAATCCGTGGTACTTATATTTGACTCTTCGGTGCTAAACGGCATAGCGGTTCCGCAACCGTCGAAGATACCGTAATGCGTTTTCCAATCGCCGAAAAATTCAAAATGTTCAGCGAAGCGGGTTTCGTGCAACATTCGATAGGTGTTTCCACACACTGGAAATATTTTTCCGGTTTCGATTATATGATGCTCATCCAACTCAAACTTTTCAGAGTGATGGGCAATCGTGCCTTTGTAGCGAACCGCTTGGCCATAGTCTTCACACGCAGGCTCTAGAGAATCAATTTTGAATAGGCGATATGTTGCCGAAAAAAAGCGGCGATCGCCAAGCTTCTCTTGCAGGCGAGCGTTCTCAATTGCTAGTGGGCGGCTCTTAACCAAACGCGGGTCTTTGAAACCAGTGTCTTTTGACAGGTTCAGAAAATCATTCCAATACAGCGCACCGGAAATACACTCCCCATAAAGTTCTTCATCATCAATTAAGTGCTTTGGCGTGCGACGTTCAGCGTATACATCAGAAAAATAAATCTCGCCGCCGGGCTTCAGAAGCTCATAACATTGCTCTAGCACGGCACGTTTATCCGGCGAAAGATTAATTACACAATTTGAAATGATAATATCAAAGCTGCCTGGCTCCAACTCGAGCTTATCAAGTTGCTCGATAAAGCCTTTTTTGAACGACACATTGGGGCTCCTAAAGCCAAACACATCCGCATGATAATCACGATATTGCTGCGCAACTTCAAGTTGCTCTTCGGTCATATCAACACCAACGACTTCACCGTGCTCACCGACCAATGCCGACAAAGCATAGACATCGCGCCCTGCACCAGAACCCAAATCAAGAATTCGTACACCTTCTAGTTGCTCGGGCAAAACCAAACCACAGCCATAATAGCGAGTGATAACCTCGTCGTGGACTTTTGACAAAATCGGCTTCAAGTAGCTCGGCAAACCTTCGTCTGTGCAACATGCGTCGGTTTTCAAATCATCACTGCTTTGCAGCACTTTGCCATAGTAGTCTTGAACCTGACTGTAGGTGAGCTTCTCGTTCATAATTTCTTTGTAAATTGGGTATCTATGTAAAATAGATGCTCTTCAGATAGAGTATCTACTAATCGTGTGCTTGCAGCCTAGTGTAAGTGATATTCACCTACTTTTGCCACTCTTTGCAATTCGTTTAACATGCATGATTTTAAGTGACCCTTGATATACTATCTTGCTTTCATTTAAGCACATGATAGACGCGTGCCAACCCTATAAATCAGCTATCGAGATAATCAGCATGAAGAATCTAGTTATTGTCATTGCCCTAGCCATTATTGGCTTTCTGATCTACCAATTTGCTATTAAGGCACCACACACAGCGACTGTGACCACCGACTCAAGCGAAGCGACACAAACAGCACCTTCAACGGCGGTTGACTCTTCACTCATCTCAACATCGCCAGACGGTGCCGACGTATTCATTATGGAACCCGGCGACGGCGCTACAGTAAGCTCGCCCGTTACCGTAAAATTTGGCATCACCAATATGACGGTCGCTAAAGCTGGAGACAATCAAGCCAACAGCGGCCACCATCACCTGCTAATTAACCTAGAAACACTGCCGCCAATGGATGCGCCCTTGCCAGCAACGGATCAGATTATTCATTTTGGCGGCGCGCAAACCGAAACGGTGATCGAGCTAGAGCCAGGCCAGCATAGCTTGCAACTATTACTTGGTAATTACCTGCATATCCCACACGATAAACCAGTGTTATCGAAGAAGATCACCATTAACGTCGAATAGCTCTAACAACATGCTCTCACGGCGCCAATTTTTGTTCGGCGGCACTCTCATTGCGAGTGGCAGTTGGTATGCGTACCAACGCGGGCTACGCTACCCTCGAATGTCGTTTGAATCACAAGCCCTGCCAGAATCACACAGCACACCCGATGCAGAATTCGAGTTAGATCAACTTATTGTTACGCCTTCTGACGAAGGCATTAAGCTAAGAGCCATCGCCCCGGAACCGGCGCTGACCCTTAATGCTAAGCGCGGCAAAATAAGCTTCAGTGTTAATAACCTTTCCCCTGATGCAAAACTAACGATCAAAGGCAAGGGTATTAAACTGGTTTCCGAAGACGTCTCTGGGATTACCCACGCGATAGAGATAGACAATGCGACAGATCAAACGTTAATCCTGAAATGGCATCTGCCGGATAATGACGGCCTCGACTTTGCCGTGATAGGCGACACGGGCGGCGGAAATGAACTCGCGTGGGCACTAAAAAGAGCACAGCAACTCAAGGCAAAGTTCTTGCTTCACTTGGGCGACTTTAATTACACGGCCGGAGAGTACGAGCAAGCAATCGAGCATTTTAATTCCGCGCCTATTCCTTGCTACATCACTATTGGCAATCATGACTTCAATGAAAGCGGCCTCGTCTATAACAAGTTTCTTAATAAGTTAGGACCACTGAACAACACCTTTACCATTGCTGGCACGCGGTTCGTAAACTTTGACACCGCAGCGGATTTTTTTCCCGCGCACGCTGGCTTGCGCGGGAAGTTGTTTGAAAAACTTATTAGCACTCCGCTAGACGGTGAACATGTGTATTTCACACACAGCCCATTAAAGGACCCACGCCCGAATGACGATCATGAAGTCGGTGGTATAAATGAAGTTAATTGGCTAGTAAACGCGATCAAAGCCGCCGGCAATGGGCCACTATTAACCGGCCATGTTCATCACAGTGCTGAGTTAAACTTCGAAGGCATTCATCAGTTTTCAATTGGCGAGGGCTTAGGGCACGAAGATTTGGTTCGTGAAAAACACGTCGCCAAACTGATGCTGGCACAAATACAAAAGGGAAAACCCATGAGTTATTCCTGGCAAGACTTAAACATGCCCTGGTCGATGCACACCAGCCCAACCCACGCCTCCAAACTGAAGCGCGACGGACGCACCAGGCAGCTCGACCGGTACACTCAACTCATCAACACAACGCAAGCATCTTAGCGATAGCGAGATCGGCTGCACCCAAACCTCAGGGCAATGACATCATCAAAAAGCCTGAGAACGCGGCATTCGACGGCGACAGGCTTTTGTCCACCTTCGTTTTGGCGGTATTTATCAGCGCTCGATACGCATCGTAAAATGCCCAGGTGGGCTGCGGTTTATACACCATCGACTCAGCATCAAAATGCGAGATGACGCCCTTTGCTGTTGTCGGCTTAACAAATACTTCCTTTTGCGGCGCATAGTAATTCGGAATGATCGTGATCAAGCTC
Source organism: uncultured Arenicella sp. (assembly GCA_937989675.1). Classification (GTDB taxonomy): domain Bacteria; phylum Pseudomonadota; class Gammaproteobacteria; order Arenicellales; family Arenicellaceae; genus Arenicella. The sequence goes on from CALKRK010000119.1 coordinate 9,753, forward strand.
CACTTAGCTAACTTCTCAGTGCGCAGCAGCTCAACCATTGACTCAAAGCCAGCCTGCTGGTCACCATGCAAAAACTCGACTAAAGAATCCACCAAAAAGCCTTTCTGAACTTGATCAAGGCGCGCACAAAAATCCCTGAATTTGGGTTTTTCAAACATGGATACCATAGAAGAGCGGCTAACCGCCTTGACCATACTCGCCACTGTTTTATCAACATTCGATGAGCAGCCCGGTGAGAAATTCTCTTGTGCAAACTCGCTTAACTTTGCCTTGCTATGGCGTTTCATGACATCTTCTAACGATGGGTCTTGAAAACCTTTCGGGTGCTTTCGCAGAAATTCGGCTTCCGCCAAACCTAATTTCTCATAATTCATGAGCCTCTCCAATAATTAGTCAGCCGATTCGATCACCTCAAACGTCAAACCCGCTGCACGTTGCAACCTGTCCAAAAGCGCATCACCCATCGCGCTGGCGGGTGTCCAAAACCCACCTTCAATCGCAAGCTCGTCATTCGCTAAGCACACACCTGCTTCCGCTAGCATTTTTGAAGTTGAACCATACCCCGGATCTGAATCACCGGACAACCGCGTTACAAATGAGCGTCCATCCGCGGTCTCACCGTTAAATTGAATGATATAAAAGCCTGGATTTTCCGGGTCAACCTTTGGCCCTTCACCTTGTGAGGGAAGCAACCAACCTAATACCGTACGCCCGGCGGCCGTGATACTGGTGAAAGCGATTGCCTTTATACCCGTGGAAATGGTCTTAGCTGCCATGTATCCAGCCGCACCTTTTGAAGTTGCCATCGTTTCTGAGTAGCTGAAGTCTTCGCCGTATTCAAACGCCATCAAGGCATTAGAGCGCCTAACCACTCGAGTATTCACACCGGCCATCATAAAAGGCGCGGTCCAAAGACCAAGCTCTTTACTGTACTCCACACCGGCTTGATCTGGCTTGTCTGGCCCACGAAACGTTGGATCTGGGTTCAGTGAATAGGGGTTACCCAGTATGCGGCGTACATTCCGGTCTCTAACTGCTTCCTTAATGATATTAATCATGCTCGCGACCGTACCACCGCTAATACCACCTTTGGCCTTCACCACAGTGTAACGAACACTCTTCAGATAAGCCCCCAACCGCTCCTTCGCTTGCAGCTGGGTGAAATAGTTGCCCATGTCTGATGGGATCGAATCAAATCCACAACAATGAACAATACGAGCACCACTATGCTTAGCGGTTTCGTGGTGCTGGTCTATCATTGTTCGCATCCATGGGACTTCTCCGGTCAGGTCTACGTAATGCGTACCCGCTTCAGCGCAAGCTTTCACCAACGCTGAGCCATAGTACGCATAAGGCCCAACTGTGGTAATTATCACCTTAGCCGACGCTACCAGAGTCTTTAGCGACGCCTCATCATTCGAATCAGCCAATAGTTCAGGAATACGATTCTGAGCATCACCTATAAACTCTTTAACCTGCGCAAGTTTATCCGCATTGCGCCCAGCAACCGCCCAGTTAAGATCTCTATCAGAGTACGTGTCATACAAATGTTTAGCGACCCAGCGCCCAGTGAAACCTGTTGCTCCCCATACTACGACATCGAATTTTCGCTTATTCATCTCGTACACCGGCTAGATTATTTTCTCGCACAAAATCGGCCACGACACGGGCCAACTCCTCACCCTTATCCTCCTGTAAAAAATGCCCTCCGCCCTCAATAGTGATGTGTTTTTGGCCTTGCGCCGCTGTAATCGCCTTCTGAAAGGCAATGTCCCCCCCCTTGGTAATAGGGTCCTTATCACTAAACGCCGTTAAAAATGGAATATCTAAACCGGCCAGCACTTTCCAAGCATCTCGATTCGCTTGAGAAGCAGGATTTTCGGGCGTTGTCGGCACCAGCATCGGGAATTGTCGCGCGCCAGCCTTGAAGCTTTCATCTGGAAACGGCGCGTCGTAGCCGGCGATAACGTCATCACTTAAAACGGATTCAGTAGCACCCTCTATAATCCCACCAACGGGGAATTCCGGTACGGTTTGAGAAAAATTTTGCCAATTTAGAAATGCTTCACTAGGCTCAACGTCACCAGTAGGCAAAAAGGTATTCGCCACCACTATTCCAGAAAAACGCTCACTGTGTTCAGCAACCAAACGCAGGCCGATCAAGCCCCCCCAATCTTGGCAAAACAGAACAGTTTGCCTAAGATCTAATTTTTCAAGCCATTCAGTCATCCAATCCACGTGCCTCTGATACGTATAATCATCGCGCTGCACTGGCTTGTCCGATCGCCCAAAGCCTATTAGGTCTGGCGCAACCACTCTAAAACCCGCGTCGACAAGGCCTGGAATCATTTTGCGATACAAGAAAGACCAAGATGGCTCTCCATGCAACAAAAGAATGGGTAAGCCGTCCTCACGCCCTTCATCCAGATAATGCAAGCGAAGTTCACCTCCTTCTCCGTCGCTGACGTTCAAGTAATGTGGTTCAAACGAATAGCCCGGCAGATCCTCAAACCGACTATCGGGTGTTCTTAATGCTTTCATGGAAATCTCCTCGGTCTTCTAATTAAATAACCTCTGATTTAATCGATTTCGCCTGTGGCGAGTTTGGCCTAAAAACGGCTCAAACAAAGGCAAGCTCGATTAACTCACACGTTTCCTCAGCATATTAGCAAGAGTTCGCTTTTAATACGGTGACGAATTAGCCAGGTTTGCAATTCATTCAACCATAAAAAAAGCCCTCAAACTTTCGTTTGAAGGCTTTTTAGTCACTTTAGACTTTGGGGCTTATTCCGCGGCTACTTCGTCTGGCGTATCTTCATAAGCATCAAAAGCGGCCTCGGCGTCAACTGTTTCCTGAGTCAATAGCGCCGTTAGCTCCGCTTCTTTCTCGTCAGCTTCACGACGACGACGCACACGGTCTTCATGATAAGCCAAACCCGTTCCCGCAGGGATTAGGCGACCAACAACAACGTTCTCTTTCAAGCCACGCAAGTGATCAACCTTACCAGCGATTGACGCTTCGGTTAGAACTCGAGTTGTCTCCTGGAAGGATGCTGCTGAGATAAACGATTCAGTCGTCAATGATGCCTTGGTAATACCCAACAACACTGGCTCAGACTTAGCTGGAATAATATCTTCGCGCGCCGCTTTCTCATTTTCCTCAAGGAATCGAGTACGCTCGATTTGCTCACCTGGCAACAGTTTAGTCTGACCTGGATCGGTGATTTTCACCTTACGCAGCATCTG
>CALKRK010000120.1 GCA_937989675.1 uncultured Arenicella sp.
TGGCATTGGTGTCATACCTAGTTTGATGCAGCGTTTAATGATCGAAGGGCGAGTTGTTGGTGTTACGGCGATTTGCCCACCGGCATCGGCCACGCGCTTGGCATCACTTTTCTTGACTAAGGTGCCGCAGCCAACTATGCAACGATCGCCCAATTCGTTACTTAAGCGTTGAATGCTCTCAAACGGTTTTGGTGAGTTAAGAGGCACTTCGATGACGCTCACGCCTGCCTCATAAATAGCGGCGCCGATGTCGGCGACTTCATCTGGGGTAACGCCACGAATGATCGCGACCACTGGCATTTTCTTGAGTTGTGAATCTAGGGCTGCATTCATGTTTGAATCCTGTTAAGAGTGGTAAAGACGCTGGTAGATAGTTTCGAAACCCGCAATGGCAATTTTGGCTGGGTCGCAAGCCTCGCCTTTAATGCCGAAGTGCGCAAGTGTGTTCATATAATGTTCGGTTAGTGTCGGTTCACCGATCACCGTTACGCTATCTGTTACCTTAAACAATTTGGTTGCACCGAGTATATCAGCTGCGGTTATTAGGCCAGACAAATACGATAGAGCGTCGGTGCTGGCCATTTCGCCAAGCACTTGCTTGCTGCGCGTTGCGAATAGGGCGTGTACTAAGTGCGCGTCACCGAGTTCTTCAACGGCTGAAACGCCTTGCATAAAGACATCCTGATTAAAACTGATGGTATTTTGATCGGTCACGAGAATACTGTTGTTTCGTAATAACGCAAACAGCTCGCCGGTGAAGGCCGTTAGAAAATTGGTGATGGTATTGTTTTCGATTAGGGTCCATTTGTTGTGCGTGCCGGGCAGTGCAAACAGTCTGTGTTCGATCTCAGTGTTTTGGTTCCGCATCCAACCAAGCATCTGTAGCTCTTCGCCGCGCATCACATCGGGGGCACCTAAGGGGTTGCTTGTTCGAAGGCCAGCGAGAATCGAAAACTCGACACCGCGCGCTTCAAAGGAAACACGCCCTTCCGCAATCTGGTCAGCATCGACTGGGCAGCTTATGTAAGGCGCGTCCTTCCAGCCAATGGTTGAACCCACCATGCCTGATAACAGCACTGGCAAGCCACCATGTTGATCAAGCCAGTCCTGCGCTAGGCTGAAGAACTTATCTTCGAAATCACCATTGATTTGGCTGATGCCTGGGCCATAACGAGTATCTAGAATCGCCGACGTGCCGCCAGTTCGATACTCACATAAGTAAAGGCGCAGGTTGCTCGTGCCCCAATCGCCGGCGATGAAATGATGTTTAGCTGTCATGATGTAATATAGTGTTAGCGTTGACGGAAAGCGTCAGCGCTTATGTCCTGATTTTATGATTGGTCGTTTATGAGCCTAATCTTAGCGTAAAGTTTTCTATACAGCTGCGTTACTTCTTAATTATAATATAAATAAGATTTAAATGGCTATAACCACAATATTGAGCGTTCGCGTATGAAACCGATTTTAGGAACTTGTTATTACCCTGAACACTGGCCACAGAGCCAGTGGCAAGACGACGCTAAACGTATGCGCGAACTTGGCCTGAAAGTGGTGCGGGTTGGGGAGTTTGCATGGTCGCGCTTTGAGCCCAAGCCGGAGACGTTTGATTGGGCTTGGATGGATCAGGCGGTTGATGTTCTAGCCGCTGAGGGCTTGCAAGTGGTTATGGGTACCCCGACCGCGACGCCACCACGTTGGATGTTGGAGCGCTACCCTGACATGTTGGCGGTTGACGCCAACGGCCATCCCCGTAAGTTCGGCTCGCGCCGCCATTATTGTTTCAGTCATCGAGCGTATCGTGACGAATCAGCTCGCATCGCAGGTATTATGGCCGAACGCTACGCGAATAATAAGCACATAGTGGCGTGGCAAATTGACAATGAATACAGCTGCCACGATACCGTAATTTCCTATAGCGATGCCGCACGGCTTGGCTTTCAGCAATGGTTGGAAAACAAATACAAAACCATCGCTGCGCTGAATGCCGCATGGGGTAATGTGTTTTGGTCCATGGAGTACGATAGTTTTGTTCAGGTGGATCTGCCCAACCTGACGGTGACTGAACCAAACCCTTCACATTGTCTGGACTTTCGGCGCTACAGCAGTGACCAGGTAGTTGACTACAATCGTGCGCAAGTAGACGCAATTAGAGCGCATACCAGTGTGCCCTTGATTCACAACTATATGGGGCGCATCGTGGATTTTGATCATTACAAAGTAGGTGAAGACCTTGAGATCGCCAGTTGGGACAGCTACCCACTGGGTTTTCTAGTGGATCGTTCCGGCGCCGATGACGATTGGAAACGTCGTTTTGAGCGTCAAGGTGATCCAGACTTTCAAGCGTTCCATCATGACTTATATCGCGCAGTGGGCAAAGGCCGCTGGTGGGTAATGGAGCAACAGCCAGGCCCGGTAAACTGGGCTCCTAATAACCCAGCGCCGTTGCCAGGTATGGTGCGCTTATGGACGATGGAAGCCATCGCGCATGAGGCTGAGGCTGTGTGTTATTTTCGTTGGCGACAAGCGCCGTTTGCGCAAGAACAAATGCACGCTGGTTTACTTCGACCAGACAGCGAACCATCGGCGGTTTACCCTGAAGTAGAATCCACGGCTCAGGAAATAGAAGAACTCGGAGAAGTACGAACCCAGCAAGCCAAAGTCGGCTTGATTTTCGATTATGAAAGCTGCTGGGCTTGGGAGGTTCAGCCGCAAGGAGAAGACTTTGACAACTTTGCCTTGGCTTTAGAGTTTTACCGGGGCCTGCGTCGCTTGGGTTTAACAGTCGACATTCTGCCGCCAACGGTGAGCGATTTGTCGGGTTACCAGCTGCTATTGGCGCCGGGTCTAATGAGCTGGCCAGAAGGGTTATTGGATCAGCTAGAGAATTTTTCAGGTGTTGCCTTAGTTGGGCCCAGAACCGGTTCTAAAACTACGAACTTTGCGATTCCGCCAAGCATGCCGCCGGGCATTCCTAGTCTTGATTGTCGAGTGAATTACGTTGAGACGTTTCCATTTGGCTCAGAGCGAGCGCTAGAAAACGGCGGTGCTGTGCGTACTTGGTTGGAAACGGTAGAAACTTCTGAAAACGTCGTCGAAAAAACCAGCGATGGAACGCCTGTTTTAATCGCGAAAGATAAATTGTATTACCTTGCCGGCTGGCCAGATGCCGATGCCTTGGTGCGCATACTCGAAGCACTTTCAAGTAACGCGGGCCTAAGCACAACTCGACTTCCTGAGGGCGTTAGAAAGCGTACTACAGCGTCACACGAATTTGTGTTTAATCATAATGCGTTTGAAGTGGAATTTGAGGGTGAGGTTCTAGAAGCGGCCAGTGCGCACTGGAAACGCCTGATTATATAGATTCAGCCCAAACTATTTTTCAATTCTAG
>CALKRK010000121.1 GCA_937989675.1 uncultured Arenicella sp.
ACTGGGACAGATTGAACGCGCATTTGGCAAAGGTTCAATCATGAAGCTTGGCAAGAACGAGCAAGTGGTGGAAATTGAAACCGTTTCTACAGGTTGTCTTGGGCTTGATATTGCGCTTGGTATTGGTGGTTTGCCGAAAGGTCGCGTTGTTGAAATCTATGGTCCGGAGTCGTCAGGTAAAACGACACTCACATTACAGGTGATTGCTGAGGCCCAAAAATTAGGTGGCACGGCCGCGTTTATTGATGCTGAGCATGCGCTTGACCCGCAATATGCAGGTCGCTTAGGTGTTGATGTAGAAGAATTGCTTGTCTCACAACCAGATACGGGTGAACAAGCCTTGGAGATCGCTGATATGTTGGTTCGTTCCGCCGCGGTAGATGTGGTTGTGATCGATTCCGTTGCAGCGCTCACGCCGAAAGCTGAGATTGAAGGTGATATGGGTGATTCGCATATGGGCTTACAAGCACGCCTAATGTCGCAGGCTTTGCGCAAACTCACCGCTAATATCCAGAAAGCTAATACTCTGGTCATCTTCATTAACCAAATCCGAATGAAAATCGGCGTTATGTTTGGGAATCCTGAGACTACAACAGGTGGTAATGCGCTTAAGTTTTATGCTTCGGTTCGTCTGGATATTCGTCGTATTGGGGCAATTAAGAAAGGCGATGAAATTTACGGTAACCAAACACGCGTGAAGGTCGTTAAAAATAAGGTGGCTCCACCATTTAAACAGACTGAATTCGATATTCTGTATAATCAGGGGATATCTCGAGAATCTGAATTGATTACACTGGGCGTTGAACACAATATTGTTGAGAAATCGGGCGCTTGGTATAGCTATGATGGAACTCGAATCGGTCAAGGTAAAGATAATGTGCGTGATTATCTAAAAGAACACAAAGAGACCGCGAATGAAATTGAAGTAAAAATTCGCGCAGCACTAGGTGTTGGCGAAGATGCTGAGGTAGATTCAAAAAAGAAAGCCGATGAACCTGAAACTGCAGATAAAGCATAGGTAAACACACCAGAATACCGCTGGTATGAAAAGTTAAGCTTGGCTGTTGAGAGTTTTAGTAGTTAGTTAGCCGTTAATATGGAGCTTGAAGGGTAGTTAGATGCGAATTATCAAACCTTCAAAAAGGTCACGGAAGGACCGACTCGATAGCCAAGCTGATCCAACCCAGGAAGCGCACGAACTCGCAAGTTATGAAGAGCGTGAGTTAGTCGCACTTTCTGATTTAGCGTATTCTGAAAGAGGTACAACGAGCCGAAAAATCCCTAAGGGTGGTCGGAAAACCAGAGCTAAATCTAGGCAGGGGGCACGACCAACGGAGAGTGGGGCGAGCGCAGACACTGCCACTTATAGTCCTCAGAAAGACTCTAGTCCTCAAAAAAGCCTACGAGAGGAAATCTATTCAGATCTATTTACAAAGGGCGTTCGCTTATTAGCAATGCGCGAACATAGCGTTAAGGAGCTCACAGATAAGCTGAACACAAAGTCAGCCAACATTAAACAAGGCGGCTTAATAGGCGTAGACACGGACATTGTCTATGCTGTAATCGATGAGCTTATTGAGAATAACTATTTGTCGGATGAGCGTTTTGCCGAAAGTTACGTGCGCTCACGTACCAATCGAGGTTTTGGTCCGGTGAAAATTCGCTCTGAACTCAAAGCAAAAGGTGTCTCCAGCACCCTTATCGAGGAGTACTTGAGGTTGGGCGCGGCTCATTGGTATGACAATGCTGAGGCTCAATACCAGAAAAAGTATGGTGATACTCCCGTTAGCGATTATAATACTTGGTCTAAACGCGCAAGATTCATGCAAAGTCGTGGCTTCACGATGGAACATATCCAAGTAAGCTTGCCCAAGGTAGACTTTGATTGATGCTTTAACGGTTTAAGAAATTCCTCTCGGGATTTAGGCGGCTGGTTGAAAGGAATCAAAGGCTGCCATAAAAATAACTCTCTGAAAATTGTTCGCTTTTTGGGCGTTGCTCGGAAAGTGTTGCATTAATAATTGAAATGAAAACAGCTGAACTCCGAAAACGTTTTTTAGACTATTTCTCTAATCGTCAGCATGCCGAGGTTGCTAGTAGTTCTTTGGTGCCGGGTAACGACCCAACATTGTTGTTCACCAATGCGGGAATGGTCCAGTTTAAGGATTTGTTCTTGGGCGATGAAAAAGCGGATTATGTACGTGCGACCAGCTCACAACGTTGCGTGCGCGCTGGCGGTAAGCATAATGATTTGGAGAATGTTGGCTACACAGCGCGTCATCATACGTTCTTTGAGATGTTGGGGAATTTCAGTTTTGGTGATTATTTTAAACGCGAAGCCATCGAGTTTGCGTGGGAGTTCTTAACTAAGGAACTGGGCTTACCCGAAGAGAAACTTTGGATCACGGTTTATGAGAAGGATGACGAAGCTGCCGATATTTGGTTAAAAGACCTGGGCGTTAGCGAGGAGCGTTTTTCTCGAATTGGAGAGAAAGATAACTTCTGGTCGATGGGTGATGTAGGGCCCTGCGGACCATGCAGTGAAATATTTTACGACCATGGCGCACAGTATTGGGGTGGCCCTCCTGGAACACCTGAAGAGGACGGAGACCGCTATATAGAGATATGGAACCTTGTTTTCATGCAATACGATCGCAGCGCTGATGGCACGTTGACGCCACTCCCGAAACCATCCGTTGATACCGGTATGGGCTTAGAGCGAGTTGCGGCTGTAATGCAGCACGTTAACAACAATTATGAAATTGATCTATTTGACAATTTGATTGGCGAGATTTGCAGTGTGGTTGGTGTTACTGACAGAAAACACCATTCCGTTAGGGTGATCGCCGACCACATACGTTCTTGCTCTTTTTTGATTGCCGACGGTGTTTTGCCCTCGAATGAAGGGCGCGGCTACGTTTTGCGACGTATTATTCGCAGAGCTGTTCGCCATGGCTATCAGCTCGGTGGGCAGACTCCGTTCTTTTATAAGTTAGTAAGTGCGTTGGCGGCTGAGATGGGTGAAGCGTATCCTGAATTGCTTGCAAAGCAAGAACAGATTGAAGCCGCTTTACACAAAGAGGAATTACGATTTGCTGAAACGCTGGATATTGGTTTAAAGATTTTCGAGCAAAAAACAGCGGAATTAGAAGAGAAAGTGGTTCCCGGTGATTTGGTGTTCTTGCTTTATGATACCTACGGTTTTCCAGCTGATTTGACCGCGGATGTTGCAAGAGAAAGAAAGTTATCGATTGACCAAGAGGGCTTCGAGGCGCTCATGGAGCTGCAAAGAGAGCGTGCTCGTGCCAGCAGTCAGTTCGCTGCGCAAGGCGATGTTGTTATCAACGTTGATTCTCCGACGGATTTTATTGGGTATAACCACCTTCGCAGCCAGGCGGCAGTGCTCGCATTACACGCAGATGGAGGTGAGCAGCAGTCTGTTTCGGCCGCTAGTGAGGTTGTTGTTGTTTTGGATACCACCCCATTTTATGCAGAGGGAGGCGGACAGGTAGGAGATGAAGGCGTTATTACTTCTGAAGGCGCTGTTCTGCACGTAAATGATTGTCGAAAATTGGCGAATGGTGCGTTTATGCATTTTGCTAAGATACAATCTGGAACGCTCGAGGTCGGCGATACAGTCTCTGTAGAGGTTGATGTTGAAGCGCGCTATGCAACGGCTGCGAATCATTCGGCGGCACACTTGTTACACGCAGCGCTTAAAAAAGTACTGGGATCTCACGTGCAACAAAAAGGGTCGATGGTGAACCCACAGCGTTTGCGTTTCGATTTCTCTCATGATGCTCCGGTGTCTAGTAGTCAACTTAATCAAGTCGAAGAGCTGGTTAATTCACAAGTGTTTGAACAACATCCGGTGGAATCAGCTGTAATGCCTATCGAAGATGCTAAAGCGGCAGGTGCTGAAGCGTTGTTTGGTGAAAAATACGGTGCTGAGGTTAGAACAATTTCGATGAGTGATTTCTCTCTAGAATTATGCGGAGGCACGCATGTCGCTAATACGTCGGAAATTGGTTTGTTCAAAATTGTTGCTGAATCAGGAGTGGCTGCAGGTGTGCGTAGAATAGAGGCGGTTACCCGAAGAGGGGCTGTTGAATGGGCTAACCATCAACACTCATTGTTAAAAGAAGCGGCTGGGTTGCTAAAGGCCGATCCGGCGAGCGTGACAAAGCGAATTGAACAACTTCAGTCTTCCATTAAATCGCTTGAGCTCGATAAGAAGAAGCTTCAACAGCTAGTTTCCAGTGGTGCTGGCGGAAATAACTTGGAGTCCGAAATCAAAACTGTCGGCTCAGTAAAGTTATTGACGGCCGTGTTGGAGGGTGCGGATAAAGATATACTGCGCAGTACAATTGATAAGTTTAAGGATAAACACAGCGATGGAATCATCGTGCTTGGAGCTGAAATCGATGGAAAAGTAAAACTGTCTGCCGGTGTAGCGAAAGCGATTTCAAAGCAGTATCCAGCTGGCAAGATTATTCAACACATTACAGCCTTAGCTGATGGCCGCGGAGGCGGCCGCCCCGATATGGCCGAAGGTGGTATTCCTGATTCATCTAAGTTGTCTGATTGCTTGGCTGCGGTTGAGAAATGGGTGATGGAGCAATCATAAATCCGCTGACTTATTGAACGTATTATCTATTTGCTGGCGCATTTCTCGTTAGCCACGGGTTCTCGATGAGAATTTAGTGAGTTTTCAATGATTTCCGGCACGAATTACGCCAGCAGGGATTTACAGCTTTGAACAAACCATGTTTAATCCCGCTTCGCAATTAATTAACACCCTGGAGCTAGTTTTATTCAGGGTGTGCCAGAGACAGGTTAATGACCCTTATTGTTGAAAAATTCGGTGGTACTTCTGTTGGTAGCGTAGAGCGTATCAATGCAGTAGCAGACCATCTTATGCGAAAGCACGCCGATGGCGAGAAATTGGTTGTTGTAGTATCGGCGATGAGTGGCGAGACCAATCGGCTTATCGGTTTGGCTAGCGATATCACAGATAGCCCATCTCCGAGAGAAATGGATGTTCTATTATCGACAGGAGAGCAGGTTACCATTGCTCTATTGTCTATGGCATTACAAAAGCGCGGCAATGATGCTCGCTCGTACACGGGCGGTCAGGTTTCTATTAAGACTGATAACGTTCACTCACGCGCGCGGATACTGAACATCGATAGCGTCAAAATACAAGATGATCTCGATAAAGGCCGCATCGTAGTCGTTGCCGGTTTTCAGGGCGTCGACGAGAGCGGCAATATCACAACGCTTGGGCGAGGCGGGTCTGACACCACAGCTGTTGCTGTTGCCGCTGCGCTAAGAGCGGATGAGTGCCGCATCTATACCGACGTAGACGGCATTTATACGACTGACCCCAGAGTTGTATCTGGTGCGCGCAGATTAGATAGTATTACCGCAGAGGAAATGCTTGAGCTCGCCAGCTTGGGTGCAAAGGTTTTGCAAACTCGGTCTGTCGAGTTTGCTGGAAAATATAAGGTTCCACTAAGAGTGTTGTCGTCTTTCGAAGAAGGGCCTGGAACGCTGATTACATATGAAGAAGAGGGCAGTTCAATGGAAGCACCGTTGATTTCAGGCATTGCGTTTCAGCGCGATGAAGCTAAGCTAACGATTCGTGGTATACCTGATCATCCAGGCGTGGCACATCAAGTGCTCGGGCCAATTTCCGAGACTCACGTTAATGTTGATGTGATTATTCAGAATGCGAGTGAGAAGGGTTTGACGGACCTGACTTTTACCGTTCCCAGAGGCGATTACGATCAATGTATGGATGTACTCAAGGGGCTGGTAACTAAGCTCGGCGCGCAGGACGTTAAAGGCGATGACAAGATAGCCAAAGTGTCGGTTGTTGGTGTTGGTATGCGCTCACATAGTGGGGTGGCGAATACCATGTTTAAGACTCTTTCAGATAACGACATTAATATTCAGATGATATCTACTTCTGAGATTAAGGTCTCCGTTATCATTCAGGAAGACCAACTGGAACTTGCTGTGAACGCATTGCATGATGCATTCGAATTAGACGTTAAATAGTAGTTAGTATTGCTCAACGTTTGTAAGATTTCTTGTATACACAAACTCAAGTTGGCCTATGCTACCCTATAAAAGATCTATCACGAATTTGTACAGGAAATTAGCGTAATTGGGGCTAGAAATCTTATGATTTTTCCCTATAATACGCGCTCCTGTCTGTGAGTAGATTTGAAGCAAAGTGGGGTTGAGAGTGTGCACTTTGTTATGGAATCAGATTTGTACCATTTGGCACAGATCTAGGCAGATTAAGATTGGAGATCGTAATGTTAATTTTGACTCGACGTATTAACGAAACTCTCAATATTGGTGATGATGTCCAGGTTACCGTGCTTGGAATCAAAGGTAATCAGGTGCGCATTGGTATTAATGCGCCGCGGGATGTCCCAGTTCACCGAGAAGAGATTTATCAACGTATCAAGCGCGAAGAGCGCATGAGTGATGATAGTAAGGAACAAGGTTCCGACTATAGTAGCGACCATGACTATCGCGGAGCTGACTACCTCAGTGACGAAGATTCGGTTGGTAACAAGTAGTAATATTGATTGTATGTTAAAGGCATGTTTACTTTGACATACAATATATAAAAACGGAGAAGTGGCCGAGTGGCTGAAGGCGCTCCCCTGCTAAGGGAGTATAGGGTTTATAGCTCTATCGAGGGTTCGAATCCCTCCTTCTCCGCCATTATCTAAAACTGTTTAGGGACAGTTTTGGCTTAAAGCTTTTTTGTAAATTAGGTTTGCATAGCGCATTTTCCGGTTTCTTAGGAGGCCGATGTTTTGCGTGAGTTCATTGTTTTGGTAGAACGAATAACCTGATTTCAAAGGTGGCTTTTCTTGCTTTGGATGCACTTTTACAACCGTTGTAAAAGTTGTCCAAAGTTACTAGAAAGGCGTTGATTATTAATCTTTATTCGATTAATCTTCCGCACCTTGAAAGAGATATACGCACGTCGCTCAGATTGATAGAGCGCCTGCGGCTAATAAAGTGGCTACGAATTCTGGTTCGTATACTCATTTGTTGAAAAGAAAATTTGAAGAGATACGCGCATGTAGCTCAGCTGGATAGAGTACCTGGCTACGAACCAGGCGGTCGGAGGTTCGAATCCTTCCATGCGCGCCATATTTAAGAGCGGAATCAATCACTTAGGTTGGTTCCGCTTTTTTGTTGGTTTGACGCTTGTGCCAGATTTGTGCCAATTTGGACACATAGCTGGCACAAAAAAATCATAATTTTCTTTAAGTCTGTGAAATTAATAGAGTAATTAATAATCGACTACCTAGTTTCTAATCAGGTCCTTATGCCTTCGACATTTTTTCAAGGAGTAAAATTGAATGGCAAAGAAGGAGAGGGTCAAATGGGTACAACGAAAAATTGAGTAGTAATCTCGATGCCCTCAAGTGAGCACTGGAGATAAATCAATTTCCAAAATTTTAATGTTTTTTGAACTTCGCAACACTCTAGAAAACTAATTATGTCTACCCCTACTTTTCAATAAGACGTCGTTACCTACACATGTTTGACATAAGAAAAAGGCGGTATGATACTTATTCTGTTGAAAAACTCCTTTCCAGCCAAGTAAGAGTCCTTTGCTATTTAATTAGCCAAGGTTTTGTTTATATCGAATTCACTAAATTCGATGTTTTTAGGTTTGTTGTTGGTCTATTTACGATGTTTTTGCATC
>CALKRK010000122.1 GCA_937989675.1 uncultured Arenicella sp.
TGTAGGGTATCGCCCGGCTGTACAATTCGAATTAGATGGCCACCAATCTTTTCAGCCTCCTGGCGAGCATTCAGTACTGAGCGCTCTTCAACGGCAACCTTGGGTGGGGTCGCGCACGCCGCAATTAACAACATCAACGAACCAAGCAAAGCTATTGACGTTATCTTCTTCACGCGCCTAACTCAACGAATAAACTGTGGCACCAATGGCCACTAGCGCTAAAGTTCCCCAACCCAGCCATTCGATTTTTTTGTGGATTGTCTCTTCCAAGGCATCTCCGCCAAGACGAATCAACCCCGCCACTAAAAAGAAACGTGCGCCACGGCCAATCAATGACAAAAGCACGAATGGCAAAAAGGCGATGCTCATTACGCCAGACGCAATGGTAAATATTTTATAAGGCACGGGTGTAAATCCAGCCAACAAAATAATCAGCACGCCGTGCTCAACATAACTTTGTTTGATTGCCTCGAAACTTTCGTGCGCATGAAAATAGTTCAGTAGTTGCTCACCGTAGGCATCAAATAAGAAGCGCCCAATTAAATAACCGGCCATTCCGCCAAGCACAGACATAACCGTAGTCACCGCCGCTAACCGCCAGGCTTTATCTTTTCTTGCCAGTACCATTGGTGCGAGCATTACGTCAACCGGGATGGGAAAAAAAGAAGATTCAGCAAAACTCACCCCTGCCAAATAGCGCTCAGCGTGGCGATGCTTGGCCCATACCATTAATTTGCTGTAGATAGGTTCGAACAACTTCATTCTTAACTCTGCACCCTAGCTGAGCCCAGCTAATCGCGGCACAAAACGAACCGCTTCAATTTCTCGTTGCACAAAACCCGACGCTGTTTTATCAATCACTATCAGGTTTTGCCTCTCACCGCGACCAACAGGCATCACGACACGCCCGCCAATCGCCAATTGATCTAGTAATTCTTGCGGCACATCTTCTGACACCGCCGCCGCCAATATGCCGTCATAAGGTGCGAAATCGCTTAAGCCTTCGAAACCGTCACCGTGGCGAAAAACCACATTACGCACCCCTAAATCATATAGGCGATCACGCGCCTGACGATGTAACTTCACAATTCGCTCTACGCTGACTACCTTCTCACATAATGGCGCCAATATAGCCGTCTGATAACCGCAACCTGTGCCAATCTCCAGCACCTTAGCGCGTGGTTTATTAAGCAGGGTTTGGGTCATCAAGCCAACAATATAAGGCTGTGAAATTGTTTGCCCATGGCCTATCGGTAACGCTGTGTTTTCATAAGCACGACTCGCGAGGGCCTCATCAACAAACACATGTCTGGGTAAACTGCCCATCACATTAAGCACATCCGCGTTACTCACACCCATCTCTCTAACTTGATCGATCAAGCGCCGACGAGTTCGATCTGACGTCATACCGATGCCAGCGTATTGGGGTTTGCTAAGTTGCTCGTTGTACATAACGACGATTAGATAGTATCTAACCAAGTTTGTACATCGTCGACATAAGCACTGTCTTCAAAACGAGCGCTTAACGGGGTTATTGACGCGTAGTTTTGCTCAACGGCTTCAAAATCTTGGAGTTTACTGCGCCGCGTGCGTCGAAACTCGCCAACTGGCCCAGCTCGATACATCGCTTTCTTACCCGAACGAACCTCTTCAACGGGGGCCAAAGGTGCCTCCCGATCGCCCAAGGTGGTCGCCTTAAGGCCTCGCAGGCTCGCTACTGGCACATCTGGTACATTTATGTTCAATACAGATATAAGAGATCTATAATCTAAATGCGGGAGCGCATTACACATTTGCACCGCGATAAACGCGGCTGTTTCATAGTGCTTCACATCGCGTTCTGTCACTGACAAAGCGAGACTTGGCATGGACATGCGGCGTGCTTCCATAGCACCGGCAAAGGTGCCTGAATACAGAATATCATCGGCTAGATTCGTGCCGTTGTTAATGCCACTCACCACCACATCAACTGGCTCACTGACAAGATTATTAGTACCAATATACACGCAATCCGCTGGCGTGCCGTCAACCACATATCGATCATCATCCGTTTGTTCAACCTCAACACTGCGGCGTAACGTTAGCCCCATACCACAACCGCTTTTGTCTTCGCGTGGTGCCACAACGGTTACTTTATGATGCTGGTTACGTAGGGCATCGGTGAGTACAAGCAGCCCAGGGGCGTTGTAACCATCGTCATTGGTAATAAGTATGTGCACGGTGAATCAAATACAGTGGCGGTGAACGAACCGCGATTGTAACCCGTAAACAGAATTTTCCAACTAACTAAACAGCAGATTGATGGTTTAAACCACGTTTATCTTCAAGACTCATGATTCTCTCTCGAATAGTGAGTGAGCACGTCTAAAACAAAACCAACACCATTGCATTCGAACTGTGAGCAGGCGCAGAATTGAAACTTCGAAACAAGCTCTCGCTTTAACCACTTGATTGCTACCGAGTTTTTGTTAGTACGATATCACCATCAAACAACTGAGCGGTCAGTTTGAGTGGCTTTTGAGAATGATCAAAGCGAATCGTAACAAACGCGCCAGGTAAGAAAAATTCATTCTCGCTCATAGCCCTAAAATAGTCATTCGATCCGCCTGGGCTATTCACCAGCAGCCGGCCATCGTCCACTTTAATATCGACCTTTACCCCGCCCTCACCTTCGTAAGTGCCAGCATAGCGCTCTAACTGCGCTTTACTGAGCATGACCTCTTGCTTAGCAAACAGATGTTGTAGGCCTCGTAAGTAACCAATTGATTTACTCGCTGAGTGCCCAACATTTGGTATTAGCTCATATTTCATTTCCAAACCTTCAATCACTTGTTTCTCAAGAGCATCTTTGAGTTTATTGAAACCAGGGAGAACACCATCGTTCTCGCCAACCGCGCCGTAAAGCTGAATCGGTTTAGTAAGTTTAGCTTGCACAAAACCTTTAGCCATTTGAAGAATTACCTCGTTATCCCACTGGGCTGCTGTTGCCGTGGGCAAATATTTGGTAAAGAGCGTTGGCTCATTAAACATAGCGTACATCGTGAATAAACCACCGAGTGAGCTACCCAACAAAACGCGGTCTTCGTTGGTGCGGTATTCTTTGTCGACAAAAGGTATCAATTCCGATTTCATAAAGGCAAGAAACTGCTTACCACCGCCAGAGTTTGTAATGTCGGCCACCTTACTCGGTGAATAATCTCGAATACGAAGCTCGCCAGCATCCGGGTTCTCGCCGCCCCAGGTCACGCCAACTAAAATAACACCGGGTATATCTCCGTCGAAATGCAGTTGACCTATCAACGAGACCAACAGCGTAAAATCCCATTGAGCATCTAACAAATACAAGACAGGGTAATTCTTTTCAGAGCTTTTGTAGTGACGTGGCAGGCTCACCAATAACTTGTACTCCTGATCAATATTTTTGGACTTGATAAGCCTCTCGTGAGCGCCCTCAATCTGCACTGTCTTAAACGGTTCCTTTGCTTCTATTTGTTGAGAAAAAGCAACCAGCATGGTTACCAACAACACATAAAAAACTCGCATTAGCACTCCTTATTTTTAACTTAATTACATACCACCAAATCGGCCGCAAAAATACATTAAACTCAAATCGATGGCAAATTGTAGCACCAATAATAATTTGTTAGAGGTAACTCAACTATTTAAGAAACCTCTCAACCCTCTAGACACTTTAGATATAAAATAGCTTGTGAAATTCGTTGTTAACCAATAATCAGCCAGGAGCCTCAAATGCCACCTGCATTTGCATTAAAAAAAATAGGAAAAGTTGTTGCATGGGTGATTCTTTTGATTTTCCTGTTACTAGCCTTGGCTCTCGCGGTATTTAGGTTTGCACCCCAAGCCTATGTGAGCCTTGTCAATAAGTTTACGCCTTATAACATAACGAGTGAGACGCTAAATTCAGAGCTACTTCCTGCGACACTAGCGTTTACAGGCCTGAGAATCACTCAAACTTCTAACGGTGAACTACCCATCGAGATTGTCAGTGCCGACTCGTTTTTTGCGCAGATTGATTACATGGGCTTTCTTTCTGACCACCATAATTTTTGGTATGCCGAATTACATGGCGGAGAGATTAGTGTCGAATCACTGACTTCAAATACTTCCGAATCAAATGCTGAAACGGCTACCCCTCCGTCGCCACCTGTGAATATTCATCGGCTACTCAGTGTTCTAAATATGAAAATCAGTGATACCAGTATTGCGTTCAACGAAGATACTCAACTCACGATTTCTGAACTCAACACGAATATCGGTAGCGACAGAAAAGAACACGCAGCCGAGGTTGAGCAAAACATAGAGTTGTCGCTCACCTAT
>CALKRK010000123.1 GCA_937989675.1 uncultured Arenicella sp.
CACCTGCGCCTTTAAATATTGGATCACCGATTCGGTAACGGTTTGCAATAGTTTGTGCGCAGCATCAGGTGACTCAAACATTAGGCCCTTAATACGCCGGAACTCTTTGCTGCCGCTGCCCTCAACCATATAACTGGCTAAGGTCCATGGGCTACCAGTAAAACCGATTAACGGCACGCGGCCATCGAGTTCTTTGCGAATCACGCGCACCGCGTCCATCACATAACCTAAATCTTGCTCAGCGTCAGGCACACCTAATTGATCTATTTGCGCTTGAGATCGTATTGGTTTATTAAAAACCGGGCCAACACCCTCTTCTAGCACCAGTTCCAAACCCATCGCGTCGGGTATGGTCAGAATGTCTGAGAAGAGTATTGCTGCATCTAAGCCAAAGCGGTCAATCGGCTGCATGGTTACTTCACAAGCCAACTCTGGAGTCTTACACAAAGTCAGGAAGTCACCCGCTTGCGCACGTGTAGCGCGATACTCAGGCAAGTAACGCCCGGCTTGCCGCATCACCCAAATAGGTGTGCGCTCAACTTTTTCGCCGCGCAAA
This sequence comes from uncultured Arenicella sp., assembly GCA_937989675.1. Classification (GTDB taxonomy): domain Bacteria; phylum Pseudomonadota; class Gammaproteobacteria; order Arenicellales; family Arenicellaceae; genus Arenicella. The sequence goes on from CALKRK010000123.1 coordinate 557, forward strand.
GCACGCAGATATAAATCGTTTTTCATAGCAGTCATAGGAGAATGAGTATACAGCGGATTGGGTTTTTGAGGGTAGAAGGCTTGGAGCGGAATGTCACCAAACCCGTTTTTTTACTACGGCGAACTAGCTTAACGAGTTAGCAGCGAGGGCATTGCGATACGCCCTCACTACTTAAACTATTAAAAACTATTGTTGATTCAAATAGTTAAGGATGCCTTGCGCAGCCTCACGGCCTTCGAAGACGGCCGTTACGACGAGATCTGACCCGCGCACCATGTCACCGCCAGCAAACACTTTTGGGTTAGTTGTTTGGAATTTCACAGCCAAATCACTGGATGTTTTCACCCCGCCCCAATCGTTAATCTCAATATTGAAGTCGCTAAACCAAGCCGCCGGGCTCGGGCGAAAACCGAATGCGATGATAACGCTATCGGCATCGATCACTTCCTCAGAACCTGGCACGACCTCTGGACGACGGCGGCCTCGTTCATCAGGCTCACCCAGTTGTGTTGTCGCGAGCTTTACTCCGGTAACTTTCCCATCAGAACCGATAATCTCAATTGGCTGGCGATTCCAGAGAAACTCAACACCCTCTTCTTTGGCATTTGCTACTTCACGCATTGAGCCAGGCATGTTTGCCTCATCGCGACGATAGGCGCACATAACTTTATCACCACCTTGGCGAACAGACGTTCGCACACAGTCCATGGCGGTATCACCACCACCAAGCACTACAACTTTTTGGTCACGCATATCGACAAAATCAACCGCGTCTTTTTCAAAACCCATTAAGCGATTAATATTTGACACGAGAAATGGTAGCGCTTCATGCACGCCATCAAGTTCCTCACCAGGAAACCCACCTTTCATATAGGTGTATGTCCCCATTCCTAGGAAAACGGCATCATATTCATCGAGTAAAGTTTGAAACTCTATGTCTTTACCGATTTCTGTACCAAGTACAAATTCTACGCCCATCTCTTCCAAAATCGATCGACGGGTTCGCACCACTTCTTTCTCTAGCTTGAAAGGCGGAATACCAAAGGTCAATAAGCCACCTATTTCTGGGTACTTGTCATAGACAACAGGTTTCACCCCGTTGCGTACCAAGATATCTGCGCAGCCCAAACCAGCTGGGCCAGCACCAATAACAGCGACTTTTTTGTCAGTCCAAACAACCTTTGACATGTCTGGGCGCCAGCCTTGCTTAAGCGCCTCGTCAGTGATGTATTTTTCTACCGAACCAATCGTCACCGCACCGAAGCCATCATTCAAGGTGCAAGCGCCTTCGCACAGGCGATCTTGCGGGCAAATTCGACCGCACACTTCAGGTAAAGAATTCGTTTGGTGCGACAATTCAGCCGCTTCAAACAAGTTGCCTTCGGATACTAACTTTAACCAGTTAGGTATGTAGTTGTGAACTGGGCATTTCCACTCGCAATAAGGATTACCACAATCTAAGCAGCGATCAGCCTGAGACGACGCCTGCTCGGCTTCATATTCACCGTAGATCTCTTTGAACTCTTTACTGCGTTCCTGCGCAGGAACCTTTTCAGGGTCCTGGCGAGGCACATCTAAAAATTGAAAATCATTACTCATAGTAGTTACCTTTAAGCCGCTGCCGACAAGGAATCAATCAGCGTCTCAAGATCACTGGCTTTTGGTTTAATCATCCAGAACTTAGGCAAATAATCAGAAAAATTATCCAGTATTTCTTTTGCCCGCACGCTACCAGTCGCGGCGAAGTGCTTCTCAATCATGCTTTGCAGATACAAGGCGTAAGACTCCATCGCTTCTGGCATCAATCGATAGGTGTCAATCAGCTCATGGTTGTAACGGTCGGTAAAGGACTTATCTTCGTCCAATACAAACGCCACACCGCCGGTCATACCAGCACCAAAATTAACGCCGGTTTCACCCAAGACACAGACAGCACCGCCAGTCATGTATTCACAACCGTGGTCACCTAAGCCTTCCACAACGGCAAACGCCCCGGAGTTACGTACAGCGAATCGTTCGCCAGCTTTGCCTGCCGCAAACAGTTGACCACCGGTAGCGCCGTATAAGCATGTGTTTCCGATTATAGTTGACTGGTTTGCCACAAAGCTCACCCCTTTGGCAGGGTAGATTGCAATTGTGCCACCCGAGATACCCTTAGCCACGTAGTCATTGGCATCACCTTCAAGGTTGATATTCAAACCTCGAGCATTCCAAACGCCAAAACTCTGACCAGCCGTGCCAGTTAGGTTAACGGTCACCGGCGCATCAGCCAAACCGTCATGCCCATGTACTCTGGCAATTTCGCCAGACAAACGCGCACCAATGGAACGGTGAATATTCTTAACCTGAAAGTTAAAAGTGCCACCGCTTTTGTTTTGAATTGCCGGCAACATCTCAGCCACCATCTGCTCTGCTAACTCACCTTTGTCATATGGCTCATTCTTTGGCTCGATACAAAACTGCGGTTTATCAGCAGGCACGTTTCCATCGGACAATATTTCTGACAGATCCAGTTTACGCTGCTTGTCAGTTTCACCTTCCAACACCGTTAGTAAGTCAGTGCGCCCGATTAAGTCGGTCAACTGGGTGACCCCGAGTTTGGCCATCCATTCTCGAGTTTCCATGGCAATAAACTTAAAGTAATTGACTGCGCGTTCAACCGTGCCTACGTAGTGCTTTTGTCGCAGGATATTGTGCTGCGTTGCTACACCGGTCGCGCAGTTGTTCAAATGGCAAATTCTCAGGTATTTACACCCCAAGGCAACCATTGGGCCAGTTCCAAAGCCAAAGCTCTCGGCGCCAAGTATTGCGGCTTTAATCACATCAAGGCCAGTTTTTAAACCACCGTCGGTTTGTAAACGAACTTTGTCGCGCAAATCATTGGCGCGTAAGGTTTGGTGTGCTTCGGTTAACCCAAGCTCCCAAGGGGAACCAGCATATCGAACCGAGGTAAGCGGACTCGCACCCGTGCCGCCATCGTAGCCAGAGATGGTGATCAAATCCGCATAGGCTTTTGCAACGCCCGCGGCAATCGTACCAACACCGGCTTCGGCAACCAATTTAACTGAGACAAGCGCATTTGGATTTACCTGCTTTAGGTCATAGATCAACTGCGCTAAATCTTCGATCGAATAAATGTCGTGATGCGGAGGTGGCGAAATCAGCGCCACGCCAGGGCGAGAGTGCCGTAAGCGCGCGATCAAGTCGTTCACTTTGTGACCGGGCAACTGGCCACCTTCGCCAGGTTTGGCCCCTTGTGCGACCTTAATCTGCAACACTTCTGCGTTCACCAAGTAATGCGGCGTTACACCAAAACGACCCGAAGCCACTTGCTTGATCTTCGACATTTTCGGCGTGCCGTAGCGCGACGCATCTTCACCGCCTTCACCAGAATTAGACCGCCCACCTAAGGCGTTCATGGCTTCGGCCAATGACTCGTGCGCTTCTGGGGATAATGCTCCAAGCGACATACCAGCACTATCGAAACGCAGCACGATGTCTTCCCATGACTCAACGTCATCTAGTGAAATTGGTTCGATATCATCACGAACAGATAATAGATCTCGAAGCACCATCGGCTTTCTAAGGTTCACCGTATCAGCGTAGTCTCGATAGAGCTCATAATCGCCGCTTTCAACCGCGGCATGCATAGTACGAACCACATCTGGGTTGTACGCATGATATTCACCGCCATGAATAAACTTGAGTAAACCACCTTGCTCGATGGTTGTTTGCGGATCCCAAGCAAAAGCTAATAATACGCGTTGGTCATTTTCCAGATCAGCAAAGCCCGTGCCCTGAATACGGCTAGTCGTGCCTTTAAAACACAAATCGACGACATCACGATCCAGACCCACCGCTTCAAACAACTGCGAACCACGATAACTGTGTATCGTCGAAATGCCCATTTTGGAGATAATCTTATACAGGCCTTTATTAATGCCCTTACGATATTGGCGCAACATTACGTTGAGGTCGCCCTTTATCTGACCATCTCGTACCATTTCATTGATACTTTCGTATGCCAAGTACGGGTGCACGGCCGTAGCACCGTAACCAATGAGTACGGCAAATTGGTGAGAGTCTCTTGCCGTGCCGCTATCTACCACGATGTTGGCATTACAACGCAAACCCGATTGCGTTAAGCGATGATGAACCGCCCCGGTTGCCAATAGTGCAGGCACTGGCATACGCTCTTTAGATACATTACGATCAGACAAGACTATAATTTTTGACTGATTGTGCACGGCCTCTTCAGCCTCATCACAAATCTGCAAGATTCGGTCTTGTAAATCAGTTTGTTTATCAAAAGTAATATCGATAACGTGATGCGAAAAATCCGAGTCTTGCGAACCTAACAAGCGTTGATACTTTCCAGTGGAAAGCACTGGCGAGTCTACAACAATCGACTTGGCCATGGCCTCTGATGGCTCAAACAAGCTGCTCTCAGCACCAAAATAGGTTTCAAGTGACATTACGATTTGTTCGCGCAATGGGTCAATCGGTGGATTGGTCACCTGTGCAAACTGTTGGCGAAAATAATCACTTAGCAAACGATGGCGAAGTGACAACACCGCCATTGGCGTATCATCCCCCATCGACCCAGTGGCTTCTTGTGCCGATTCAGCAAGCACGCGAATAACGTCATTACGTTCTTCATTAGTCACCTGAAACAGCTTTTGATAGATTTTGAGCGAAGCCGCATTTAGCGAAACCGTCGCTTCTTCCTCTGTTAGGCTGGATTTTAACCGAACGATATTATTGTTGAGCCACTCTTTATAAGGATGCTCACTCTTAATCCGCTGATGCACATCATCCGGCGTAATAATTTTGCCCGTATGTGTGTCAACCGCCATCATTTGACCAGGTTTCAATCGGCCTTTCTCAACAACATCCGTTTGCTCGTAATCATATACACCGACTTCCGAAGCTAATGTAATAACTCGGTCTTTGGTAATTACATAGCGAGCTGGGCGTAAGCCATTTCTGTCGAGCGCACAGGAAGCGTAACGGCCATCGGTCAATACAATTCCCGCTGGGCCATCCCAAGGTTCAGTATGAATGGCCTGAAAACGATAAAACGCTTTCAAATCTGGATCGATATTCTCGGCATTTTGCCAAGCCGGTGGCACTAGGGTCTGAGTCGCCTTAAATACATCCATGCCGCCCATTAATAGAACTTCGAGCATATTGTCTAAGCTCATTGAATCAGAGCCGGATGTATTCACAAACGGCGCGGCTTCATGCAAATTCGGGAACCACGTAGATGATAATTTTGCGCCTCGAGCGATCGCCCAATTTCGGTTACCCTGAATGGTGTTTATTTCACCATTGTGAGCCAAATATCGAAATGGCTGAGCTAGGCGCCATTGCGGCAGCGTATTGGTAGAAAAACGTTGATGGAACAAGCAAAGAGAAGATGCCATCTCCGGATCATTCAGGTCTTTATAAAAAACCGGAAGGAACTCAGGCATTACCAAGCCTTTATATAAGATTACCTTGGCCGACAAACTAGGGATATAAAACTGATCATCGACCTCACAAATAGCTTGCTCTGTGCGACGCCGCGCCAAAAACAGCTTTCGCTCAAAATCGTTCTCATTTACACCCTCAGGCGAACTAATCATCACCTGCTCAATTACTGGCTGAGAGACTTTCGCTTGCTCGCCGAGCGCTGATTGGTCAAGTGGCAGCTCTCGCCAACCTGCGACAGTTAGGCCTTCGTTTTCTAGTTCAGCATTCAGCTTCTGTTTAGCGGCTGCCCGATCATTCTGGTCCGAACTCAGAAATACCAAGCCTGTTCCAAACTGATCAGAGAGATCGAAGTTCATCTCCGCCGCCGCACGACGCATAAATGCTTTTGGCATCGCCATAAGCAGACCGCAGCCATCACCGGTTTTACCATCAGCGGCCACAGCACCACGGTGCGTTAGGCGAGCCAACGCACTGATAGCGGTGCTAATCAACCAATGGCTTGGCTCACCATCCATCTGAGCGATTAAGCCAAAGCCGCAATTATCTCTCTCGAATTCTGGACGATATAAACCGCCCTCTTTGTGATACATGTTTGTCACGTTGTATTCCTGCCTATTACTTGCATTGAGCAGACTGAGAAGCATCAGCCTGAACCCTTGCAGTGGAAGAAGCGAGAACGGTGTCTCAACCTCCGATTTCAACGCTAGCGGCTAACCGAGCCTTTAGGTCAAGCGCACTGGGAACCCGTTAGGGCTGCCGAACACAACACTGACACTCAAGATGTAGCCAGTTTGAAAGTCAGAATCGATACTGACACTGGCAAATCAGGCATAAAGAGTTTCATACCCGAAATTGATATAGGACGACGCTCGTCCTTTATTTGGTTTGCCTTTAGGCCTAAATATCTTGCGGCCATAGCGAAAAAGGACGCGTAGTATACTCGCAGACGACAAAAATGTCACTAACCTAACGGCAGCAAGCGTTTAACCCTATCTATTTAGTCCAAAAGAAGAGGCAAACCATAAAAGCTTACTTTTCCATCGCCGCCATAATTTCATCAACAACCTTCGATACAACTCGGTCGCCAGACACAACAATCAGGTCTGCCTCTTGCTCATAAAGCTTGCCTCGCTCCTGCATTAGCTGGTTAAGCTTAGTTTCAGCATCTACATTTTCCAGTAATGGCCTGTTTTGGTTTTTCTGCGTTCTAGCCAATTGTGTTTCAATCGAGGTATTCAAATAGACCACGAATCCTTTGCGTAGCAGAATTCTATTCTCTTCGGTAACAATCGCGCCACCGCCAGTAGCAAGCACAACACCTGAACGTTCGCACAACTCGGACAACATTTTGGTTTCACGCTTGCGGAAACCGTCCTCGCCCTCGATATCAAAAATTGTCGATATGGAAACACCGCAGCGCTCCTCGATCATATGATCGGAATCCACGAAATCCATGCGCAGTCGTTTAGCCAACTGTTTACCGACGGTCGTTTTCCCTGACCCCATCGGGCCAATAAGTATAATATTTTGCATTCTAATTGCTGCTCTTCATTAGTTCATTGGGTGTTTTCTCGAAAAACCACAGAATTGATCACACCCTGAAAATCATAAAAGCAGGAGCGCTGCCCCTGCTTTTATGGCTAGCCTTTATGTAGAGGCTATTATCCCAAATTCAATTTCGGGCTGATAATTTTAGGTGTTAGGAAAATCAGCAACTCAGTCCTA
>CALKRK010000124.1 GCA_937989675.1 uncultured Arenicella sp.
ATTGATTGTCACGGGACGACAAAATGTCGCGGTCTTCTATTAACGAATCTATTCGCCACAAAAAATAGACTACTCAATTAGTTTCAAATCTTTATCGAAAATCCATACAGCATCCTTTATAATCGCCAGCCTGAATTTGAAAGAGTTACGCGCCTGTAGCTCAGCTGGATAGAGTACTTGGCTTCGAACCAAGTGGTCGGGGGTTCGAATCCCTCCGGGCGCGCCATAACCAAAGCCCACCCTTCTATTAAAGGGTGGGCTTTTTTATTGTGCCGCCAGACAAGCCCTACATACAACTCAATGCAGCCCTCCAGTCTGAATCACACATTTGCAGCATGGATAAGGCCTGAGTTTACCGAACGCCCTTCTTAGAAAATAGTATGATTTTGTCATGAGAGGGAAATCATAGTTCAAGAAGCAAAGGTTTTGGTACGATTAAAACTAAATGCTAAGTTAAGCAATCCTTCCCACCTGGTTGGATATCCTGTAAACACATCGTTTTGTTAAGTGGGCGAATACTTTCTATGGAGAATTACATGCAGACACTGAAAAATTTCCTAATATGCGTTTCCTTTACGGTTTTTATCTTTTCAACGCATGATGTAAACGCTAAAGATGATCTTAACAATCAAACCCTAAAAAAAATGGAAGAGCTAAAAAACCAATATAAATTGCCATCTTTATCCGTTGCTATAGGAAAGAATGATCAGGTTATTTTTTCCGAAGCAATAGGATTTTCGAATATTAAAGATAGCTTGAAAGCAGATATTCAAACGCAGTACTCAGTAGGTAGTTTAGCTAAGCCTATGACCGGCATCGTGTTAGCCAGGCTTGTTGATAAGGGCAAATTAGACTTAGACTCTTCAGTTATTAAATATCTGGACAGGCCTGAATATACAAATACATTCAGTGTTAGGGAACTCGCGTCTCATATTTCAGGAGTCCCACATAATACACCAGAGCGAGATATCGCTGAGTTCAAAAATGTAAGAGATCACAAAAGCCCGCTTGACTCATTTTATGTATTTGAATCTCACCCCTTGTTGTTCCAGCCTGGGACCGAATATAAATACTCATCAAACGGTTATATTTTGCTCTCAGCGGTAATCGAAAAAGCTGCAAATTTGGACTATGTAGATTTTCTTCAGCAGTCACTATGGTCGAGATATGGCATGAGTCTTACTGAACTTGATACATCGTTTGCGGGTAAAGAACATGAAGCAACTTACTATGCTGAAGTTAGTGAAAATGATATCCATATTGAATCTAGTAACAAAAGAGACAGAAGTTTCCTTTTTGGTGGTGGAGGCTTTATCAGCACGCCCACAGACATGGTTAAAATGTCTCGAGCCACATACGATGACAAGTATTTATCGGACGATGTTAAGCAGGTTATATACACTCCCACAAAGCTTAGAAATGGTGAAACCAATTCCGACAAATATTCTCTCGGGTGGCGAGTTGGAAAAATCGAGTTAGATAATGATAGTCGACAGGCGTGGAAGGCGTTACATCACGGCGGTGTGACAGACAATGCATCTACAGCGTATTTGCTCGTTATTCCTGAATGTAAAACTTCAATTGCATTTGCCACAAACTTTGTTCCAGACAAGTTTTGGCAAATGCGGGTTGTAATGGCAAATATACTAAAACAGTATACTGACATCGAACAATGTTCAAAAACTAACAAGCTCTTGCAGCCTGCCGACAACGCTCCAGTTGGTTAGATCACTATGTAAAGAAACTGATTTCATGTATATGATGAAGGAATATAGCGAGACTAGATTTCACAAAAATAAGCTAGGCCTTTGAACCTAAACACATAGAGATTACAGCTACTTCGTTAACGCTCTACAAGGTAGCACTAATAAACTAAGTCCACCTTGGAAGACGCGAACGCTGAGTCTCGTGTAATAAACCCTCCCCCTTATTTTATTCACAAGAAACATTATAATCGCGAGATGAAAATTTCGTTCCCGACTAACTTACCTATCACTCAGCGACGCGAGGAGATTGCAGAACTAGTAAGGCAACACCAGGTTGTGATCGTTGCGGGTGAGACAGGCTCGGGGAAAACCACTCAACTGCCGAAGATTTGCTTGGAGTTAGGCTATGGTAAAAATGGCTTGATCGGGCATACACAGCCTAGACGCCTTGCGGCTAGAACAGTGGCGAGCCGTATTGCTACTGAATTGGAATGCACTCTTGGCGAAGAAGTCGGTTATCAAGTTCGTTTTAATGATCAGTCCAGTTCTAAAACGCAAGTAAAACTGATGACCGACGGCGTACTATTAGCCGAGTTTCAAAATGATCGACTACTGAAAAAGTACGAAGTGATCATTATTGATGAAGCCCACGAGCGCAGCCTGAATATTGATTTTCTATTGGGCTTGTTGAAGCGCTTATGCAAAAAGCGCCCTGATTTAAAAGTGATCATTACCTCAGCCACCATTGATTTAAAAAAATTCGCCGAGCATTTTTCGATAGATAATCCAGCCGCTCCGATTATCGAAGTTTCGGGTCGGACCTACCCGGTTGAAACAATTTACCAAGCTCCCGAGAAAGAATCACATAACCTTCCTGACACAATCACCGAGACCGTAAAACAAGTCATTCGTAACGAAGCCAAAGGTCACTATAAAGCGAACGGAGATATTTTAGTATTTTGTGCGGGCGAACGGGAAATTCGAGATGCGGCTCAGGCTTTGCGGCGTGCGCAATTAGCGATTGAAGTCTTGCCGCTCTATTCTCGTTTGAGTGTAGGTGAACAAAACAAAGTATTTCAACCAGCACACCGGCGTAAAGTAGTTCTTGCGACCAATGTTGCGGAAACATCGATTACGGTGCCCGGCATTGCCTACGTTATCGACCCAGGCTTAGCGCGAATATCACGCTATAGTTTCCGTTCAAAAGTGCAACGCTTGCCAATAGAAGCTGTTTCACAATCAAGCGCCAACCAGCGTCTTGGCCGCTGCGGGCGCGTCGCGAATGGGGTTTGCATTCGGCTGTTTTCGGAAGAAGATTTCCAGAAGCGCACCGAATTCACACCGGCGGAAATTCTTCGCAGTAACTTGGCGTCGGTTATTTTAAAAATGCTGCGCCTTGGTATTCGCGACATAAATCATTTTGATTTTATCGATAAGCCAGATAAGCGCTTGCTCAACGATGGATTTAAGTTATTAGAAGAGTTGAATGCCATTGACGAGAAACGTAAGCTTACCAAGGTTGGCCGTCAGATGAGCGATCTATCGGTGGACCCCCGTTACGCACGTATTTTAGTTGCTGCAAATGAAGCAAATTGCTTGCGCGACGCCTTGGTACTCATCGCTGCATTAAGTATTCAAGATCCTCGCGAACGGCCAGCCGAAAAACAACAAACGGCGGATCAGAAACACGCATTACTAAAACACAAACAATCTGATTTTTTCTCATTCTTGTATCTCTGGCAAGCTGTAAATGAAGCGCGAGAACAACTCAGCAACACCAAGTTCAAACAATATTGCGTAGAACACTATTGGTCTATCGCACGTATATTCGAGTGGCGAGAATTAGTAAGACAACTTTCCATGCAGTGCAAACAATTAGGCTTGAAAGCAAAGCCCTGGTCCCCACTGTCATTACCTGAACCAAACAAGAAAAATCAAACCACGAAAAGTACCTTTGATGCCCGCTACGAACAGCTTCATCTTGCGTTGTTATCTGGTTTGGTAAGCCATATCGCCACAAAAGATGTGGACAACGAATATGTCGCTACTCGGGGCCGGCGTATTCATTTATTCCCTAACTCTTCGTTAGGCAAACGCAAACCTAAATGGTTGGTCGCGGCTGAATTTTTGGAAACATCAAAATTGTTTGCGTTGACCGTTGCTGAAATAAAGCCTGAATGGTGTATCCGTGCCGCGCAACATTTATGTCGGTACAGCTACAGCGCACCTCATTATCACGTGCGCTCTGGCGGCATTAAAGCTCACCGAAAAACACTGCTTTATGGTCTAACTCTGCGCGATAAGGAGTCAGTCAATTATACGCCCATCAACCCATCCGAAAGCCGCACCGTATTTATTCAGGAGGCCCTGGTAAACGGAGCGTATCAACCCAGAGGGAATGCGGCAGAATTCGTAAATCACAATCGAGCTTTAGTATCTGATATCGAGAAGGTCGAAATCAAAACTCGTAAGCGAAACTTGCTGGTAAATGAGCAACTCATCTATGATTTTTATGCGGAGCACCTGCCCGCTTCGATTAATAGCCGCAACAGTTTGGAACGCTGGCTCAAACAAGGCTATCAAGACGCCCTAAAGCTTACTCGCTCGCAACTCCTAATCAACGAAATAGACGCAAGCGAGGTAGCTCAATTTCCTGACCAAATAGAGGTCGCTGACAAAATCATCTCGATTCGCTACAAATTTGATCCAGGCTCAGCACAGGATGGCGTCACGATGATTGTACCCATATCGGTGTTAGCGCCCTTCCCCGATCATATTGGTGACTGGCTGGTACCCGGATTGTTACGTGAAAAATGTATCGCTCTGATCAAAACCTTACCCAAAGCAATTCGACGCAACTTTGCTCCTGCGGCGGATGCCGTTGATCGTGTGTTGAGTAAGTTGGAAACTGGCAATGTGCCACTTCATCAAAGCCTCGCCGAAGCTCTCTATCGAACACGGGGTGTAAAGGTAAGCGCCGAAGACTTTGCCCCACAAAAACTAGACGCTTACTATCAAATGAACTATCGCGTTATTGATGTAGACAACTCACTGGTAGACGAAGGCAGAAATTTGGGAGCGTTGAAACAACGCTATGCTGACGCCGTGCAGCAAAGTGTGCACTCGAACAACGCAAGTGAACGTACCAAGTTAGAAAGACATCAGTTAACTCGATGGGATTTCGGAGACCTTGCGGATTACGTAGAGTATCAGCATCAAGGTATGACCGTTCGCGCCTACCCTATGCTGCAAAAACAAGCTGATGGCAGCATTGACCTGTTGGTTCACGATCAGCATTGCGCAGCACTCTATTACTCACAACAAGGTATTTTAGCTCTGGCAAAAAAAACGCTGGCGGAAACAACACAAAAACAAGTGTTAAAATATCTACGAAAGGAATTACTTGCAAGAGAACAGAAAAAATCGGTGGGCTTAAATGCACTCGCCAAACAACTCGAACAATTCACTCCCAAAGAATCGGATAAAAACGTTTGGCTAGAAGAGTTGATTAATGCAGGATTACAAAGCGCTTGCTTTACCGAAGGTATTCACAAAATTCGCAAACAATCTCAGTTCGAAACAGCACTGAAGAATGGCGCAAAAGAATGGGTGGCGTCGTCACTCGATTTTGAAACCGCATTAGTTAATGGCTTAAAATACCGAGATAAGTTATTGAAATTAATAAATAAAATCAACGCTAGCTCCATTGAAATTGATAGCGCGCTCGAAGATATCAAAGCCCAACTTTATCGCTTATTCGAACCGACCTTTCTACGATACACCAGCCTCAATCACCTTAAACAATACCCTCGATACCTACGCGCGATTGAGGCACGTCTCGAGAAACTCGGTAAAACGCACAAAGAAGAACCGGTGCTTAGAGGTTTGCAGAAACGGCTTACCGATAGAACAAGACTAGAGCAAGCTGAGCATGAAGGCCTAGATTATGCGTATTCAAAAGAACCTAGGCTTTATGAATTCGCAAGAGGATTAGAGGAGTGGCGAGTATCAATATTCGCGCAGCACTTGAAAACGTCGATACCCGTTTCAGAAAAACGGCTCAATCAACTATGGAAAAAAATTGATCAAGCAGCCCGTTAAGCCTAAACGACGCACCGCCTAGGTACTGGCCCTAACCCTGAGCACTAAGGTCGAATCACTTCATAAATCGCTTGGTTTTCAAGGTACTCATTAAGTTCATCAAAACTAAACTGGATCTCTTGTTCGGAAAAGTCGCTGTTTTTTGACAAGCCGCCATCACGCCTATCTTTTCTAATATCAGATTTACCACCGAAACTGTATTCACTTGCCACAGTAGTGACACCTGATTCTGAAACTGCAATAACTTTTAGTGCACCGTAAGAATACTCAGGGTTCACATCATCAAAGATCGGCTCTTGATCTATCAAATACAAATCATTAACCGCGGGCGCAGCGATATACTCCGCATTACGTTTTTTTGTTTCAGCGGAAGAGGATGTCATTAAGTAGAAGAGTACTAGAAAGATAACGCTCCAGTATTGAAATGGAATAAAGAAAAAGGTGTGCGAAACCTCTTTCTTCTCAACACCCGTTTCAGGGTCGACAAATACGCCACGTTTCATCACATTCAGGTAGTAACCAATAGCCGCTATCGCCAGCGCGATCAGCCCTCCACAAACCAATTTAGGCCATCCATTTGCGGTGTAATAGCCTTTGCCCATAACCCCATCTATAACTAACTGGGTCACAACCATCGCGGCTATTCCAATTAGCGGTACCAACCAACCCAGCCTTCTCCAAAAAATAATCATTCCTTAATTTCTCCATTATTGTGATTTTTTGATTGAGCAATACTATATTAATTTCCGCTGTACGAAAATCACTATTTAGGCAGACAAAAAAAGCCCCGTAAACGGGGCTTCTGATAAAAACGAGTCTTAGATCAACTCAAATCATGAAAATGATTTGATACCTGGGTAAATCGCTTTGTCACCTAGTTCTTGTTCAATGCGCAGGAGTTGATTGTATTTTGCAACACGGTCAGAGCGACACAGAGAACCGGTTTTTATTTGTCCGGCGGCCGTAGCAACAGCAAGGTCAGCAATGGTTGTATCTTCGGTTTCACCGGAACGATGAGAAATAGTGGCTTTGAAACCCGCATCGTGTGCCATTTGAATGGCGTCCATCGTTTCAGTCAACGAACCAATTTGATTAAATTTAATCAAAATAGAGTTGGCAACGCCTTCATCAATACCCCTCTTAAGGATCTTGGTGTTGGTTACAAATAGATCATCGCCGGTTAACTGGATGTCGCTTCCAACTCGTTTGGTCAGGTCGGCCCAGCCAGCCCAATCGTCTTCGGCCATGCCGTCTTCAATTGTGATAATCGGGTATTTTCTCACCCAGGCTTCCAGATATGCCGAAAACTCTTCTGAATTCAAAGACTTGCCTTCAGCACTTAATCTGTATTGCCCATCGCTGTAGAACTCAGTACTGGCAACATCTAAGCCAATCATTATATCTTCGCCGGCCTTGTAACCTGCTTTCTCGATGGCTTCGATAATAATACCTACAGCCGCTTCGTTGCTTTCTAGGTTTGGCGCGAAACCACCTTCATCGCCTACAGCGGTATTAAGGTCCATATCGTGCAATACTTTTTTCAAAGAATGGAACACTTCTGCACCGGCGCGCAGCGCTTCACCAAAGCTAGGCAGCCCAGTTGGCAAAATCATAAACTCCTGAAAATCAATCGAGTTATCTGCGTGCTCACCGCCATTAATGATATTCATCTGCGGCACTGGCATCGCGTAAGTGTCATTACCAAACAGCTCAGCGTAATGGGCATAAAGAGGCACGCCTTTACTAGCCGCTGCGGCTTTAGAAGCCGCCAAAGAAACCGCTAAAATGGCGTTGGCGCCAAGCGAAGATTTATTCTCAGTACCATCTAGGTCAATCATTACTTGATCGACAGCACGTTGATTCAGTGCGTCTTGCCCTTTAAGCGCTTCAGCGATAACCGTATTGGCATTTTTGACAGCCGCTTGTACGCCCTTACCTAAATAACGGCTCTTGTCTCCGTCGCGCAGTTCGAGGGCCTCTAAAGAACCCGTTGACGCTCCGGACGGCGCTGCCGCACGGCCAAACGAACCGTCCGCTAAAGTTACGTCAGCTTCGACGGTTGGATTTCCACGTGAATCCAAGATTTCACGCGCTATAATTGATTGAATCGTAGACATACTTCTACCCTAATATGATTAGTAGTTAATTGGCTTTACAGATCGGATTCTGCAAAACCACCAGCTTTCGTGGATTGGTCAAGCTGTTGTAAAACGGTCAGGAGTGATTTCAGCTTTTGAGTTGGCCATGCATTTGGGCCATCACTCTTGGCATTTGCCGGGTCAGGATGAGTTTCCATAAATAGGCCCGATACGCCAGCCGCCACCGCGGCTCGTGCTAACACAGGTACAAACTCTCGTTGCCCACCAGAGCGATCGCCTTGCCCGCCCGGTAATTGCACGGAGTGAGTGGCATCAAATACGACTGGGCAACCAGTTTCGCGCATCTGCGCCAAACCACGCATATCAACAACCAAGTTATTGTACCCAAATGAAGCACCACGTTCGCACACTGTAACCTTACCCTTACCACCGGCGGCTTCGGCTTTCTTGGTTACGTTCACCATTTCCGGTGGCGATAAGAACTGGCCTTTTTTAATATTGACAGGAATTCCACACGCGCCAACAGCCTCTATCAGGTCTGTTTGGCGGCACAAAAAGGCCGGGGTCTGAATCATGTCAACGTACTTCGCGGCGAGTTCAACTTGCTCTGGTGTATGCACATCGGTAAGTACCGGCATGCCGATGGTCTCGCGTACTTCTTGCAATATTTCTAAGCCTTCTTGAATACCGGGCCCACGAAATGATGTTCCTGAAGTGCGGTTGGCTTTGTCGAAAGATGATTTATAGAGCGCGTTAACACCAAGCTCACCGGTAACATCACGAATCATCTTGGCCGTTTCTAACGCAAACTCACGCGACTCGATTACACAGGGGCCGGCAATTAAGAAAAACGGTTGGTCCAGGCCAACTTCAAAATCAGCTATTTTCATGTCTTATACTCTGCCGTTCAGGCTTTCTCGCGCTCGGCTCTCGCAGCCTTGACGTATGAAGTAAACAAGGGGTGGCCGTCGCGCGGGCTAGAGGTAAACTCAGGGTGGAATTGTACACCGACAAACCACGGGTGGTCGTTAATTTCGATGGTTTCAACTAAGTCATCATCTGAAACGCCACCAATAACCAATCCAGCGTCAACAAGTTGACTGCGTAACATATTATTGAACTCATAGCGGTGGCGATGCCGCTCAACAATCGTATCAGCAGCATAAATCTCTTGCACTTTTGAATTCGCCGTCAAATGGCACTTCTGGCCACCTAGACGCATGGTGCCACCAAGGTCTGAATTTTCATCCCTTTGCTGAACATTGCCCTCTTCATCGGTCCACTCGGAAATAAGCGCAATTACTGGGTAAGGCGTGTCTGCGTTAAACTCTGAACTGTTTGCGTCGTTCATACCCGCGACGTTACGAGCAAAGTCAATTACGGCTACCTGCATACCCAAACAAATACCAAGATAAGGTGTTTTAGTTTCGCGCGCGTACTTAGCCGCACTTATTTTGCCTTCGGTGCCGCGATCACCAAAGCCACCGGCAACCAGTATCGCATCATTACCCTCAAGCACCGACACACCATTTTCTTCGATGTCTTCAGCTTCAATGTAATTGATATTCACTTTAGTCAAAGTATGAATACCCGCATGTATCAAGGACTCTGACAATGATTTATAAGACTCAGTAAGCCCAATATACTTGCCCACCAACGCAATATTTACTTCGCCAGTTGGATTCTCTTTACGTTCAACAACATTTTCCCATTCGCTTAGATCAGCCGGAGGACAATCAATGCGAAGATGCTTAACCACCAACTCATCAACTTTTTGATCGCGATACAACAGTGGAATCTGGTAGATATTGTCAACATCAACACCGGAGATAACGGCATCCTGCGCGACGTTGGTAAATAAGGCAATTTTACGCTTAGCGTTTTCTGGAAGCGGCTCATTAACTCGACACAATAGAATGTCTGGCTGGATACCAATACTACGCAACTCTTTCACCGAGTGTTGAGTTGGCTTGGTTTTTATCTCACCGGCAACCGCGATATATGGCACTAAGGTCAGATGCATAAACAAAACATTCTCAAAACCTTTTTCAATGCGCATTTGTCGGATGGCTTCCATAAACGGTAAGGACTCGATATCACCAACCGTGCCACCTATCTCAACCAACGCAACGTCGACATCACCGGCACCATCTTCAATTGCGCTTTTCATTTCGTTAGTGATGTGCGGAATTACCTGTACGGTACCACCTAGATAGTCACCACGACGCTCCTTGCGAAGTACTCGCTCATAAATACGCCCGGTCGTGAAATTATTTTTTTGCGAGAGCGTGGTTCGAATAAACCGCTCATAATGGCCTAAATCTAAATCAGTCTCAGCACCATCTTCTGTTACGAAAACTTCCCCGTGCTGAAATGGGCTCATGGTGCCGGGGTCTACATTAATGTATGGGTCAAGCTTCATCAGAGTCACTTTAAGACCTCTGGATTCAAGCAGCGTGGCGAGTGATGCCGCCGCAATCCCTTTCCCTAAGGAAGAAACTACCCCGCCGGTAATAAAAACGTATTTTGTCATCGAACCTGTAACCGAGCCGCATGCGGCTCATAAAACTCAGCTAATTGCATCACACAGGCGAACACAGTGCACTGCTTGCTGATGTAATAAATAGAAATGGTGTTATCAGAGCCTCAGACAAACGCGTGAAAATATGTTTTGCGCTGAGCTCCAGAAGGTTCTACATGATACTTGAGGGGCGATTTGGGAACAATCGCTTTTCGGAAACTTGTTGGAATTTATTTAACTGTTATTCAGGAAATTGGGCACTCCAATGACACCCAATCATTTTGTAATTGCTGGTCGACCGGACCCAGAACAACATCCCTACCCCGATTAGACACAGTTAACAATGGCAAAGCCTGGCGCCGCCAAGGTGGAATACCGATATCTTGCAACCATTTCTTGAGATTTAACGAATGCCCTTGAAGCGCTTTCGGATTTGACACCTCAGGCCGAGCCAACAGGCGCACACTTGAATTACGTTGAGAGCTAACCAACTCTCGAAGCTTGTTGGTCGAATCAATACGAATCCTATTTTGAAACAAATCCAGCGGTTGTTCGACATTCTGCCAATCAATTGCCGAGAATGATTGCATCTTAGCCGACGCCGGCATGACATACATAAAGCCTTGGTAAAACCTGAATTGACAGCCGCTTTCCTGCAACACAGCCGTGCTGGAAGGCGGACGAGCAATGGCAGACAGAATCTGCTCCATCAAGCGTTTACTTGGCGTATGCAGCTCGAGACTGCGCAACCAAAATCTCAACAAATTGGTTTGGCGTGCAGGTGACAAATGCGTGAGATCATCAACGCACAAAGCATGCGATTGGTCGATCGGGTGCTTTGGCTGCTCACGCACCTCAACTAAGTCGCAAATCGCGATTTCTCTTAATAAGCTATTTTCCTGCTCAAGGTTCGCCGCCGCTCGAGCAATATTTTGAATGGCATCTTCGCGAAATGTCGTTAGCGCGGGAAGCACGTTATGGCGAATATCATTCCGAGAATACGTGGTTTCTTGATTGCTTAGGTCTTCGACCCAAGATAGATTCTTTTGCTCTGCGTACTGCAAAATCTGTTCCTGGCTAACTCCGAGTAAGGGCCTAACTAATCTGGCACCATGAAATGGGCGCACGGCACGCAAGCTCGACAAACCGGTGCTGCCAGCTCCGCGCATCATATTAAACAGAAAAGTCTCGGCACGATCCTGTTGATGGTGTGCGGTCAACAATACATCTCCATAAGCCACCTGCTCACTGAACCATTGATAGCGCGCAGACCGAGCTGCGACTTCAGAATTAGTGTCTAAAGTGAGAGAAGTTTGACGCAGCTCAATACCCCACTTGCGGCATAGTTGGGCGCAATGCTCGGCCCATCGAGACGATTCGGCTTGCAGGTTATGACTTACATGTAGCGCCGTAAGCTCAAAACCATAGTGCGACTGTAACAGCCGCATCATATGTAGCAGCACGGTTGAATCAACACCACCACTGAACGCAACATAGTAGTTGCCTTGTTTATCCAGTGCTAATTCCCCAAAAAGCTCCCCCGCGAGCCCTTTAGCCGAGTATGTCATTGTTTTCCACCTACATTATTGGCCGTCTTATTATTGAGTCTCTCTAACCAAGTGTTGCTGACTGACCATTAGTCGAGTCAGGTTTCACATTAGGCTATGGTGGCCAACTTGAGTTTACGCCCACCGCCTAAATTTATATCGAGTCTGTATTCGGTTTCATACGGGTTCGCATAAGCGAATAATTTGCGGGAACGCTGAATGCTGTAATTCCTGGCTCTTGTTATTCTTATATTATTGTTCTTAAGGAATAACAGCCTGATTAACAAATGTAACCAGTTTCAGCAAGAAGCATGTTACGCAAAAAAATAATACTATGTAATCACCTAGGCGACACCTATTGTTGTGCCTGTGTCCAGTATATCACCAAGAGGAAAAAGATTTAAAGAGCAATGACTTAGAAAAGATTCGTCAGAGAATGCTTAGAGAACCGTCAGTAAATCAAACGAATGTTAGCTTGGCCGACGATGGCTTCCAGTTTCTCTAACATGATTTTATTTGGAATGATCCGCCAATTATGCGCCACATCTAGCTGACACATGCCCATCGGTGAACGATATTGAAAACCAACGCCACATTGCCCTTCCTCGCTCGGTGCCAATATCTGCTTTAAATCACTCACCACTCCACTGGTAAGTTGGTCTGAACTGATTTGAATTTGCATGTGCCGTGCTAGATTACTTCTGGCTTGTTCAATATCAAACAACTCGTCGGCAGATAAACGAATGCCGCCTGAGAAGTGATCATGACTGGCCTTACCTTTGACGACCAACACTTTGTCTTTGTGAATGACGTCGCGCCGTTGGTCATAGAGCTCACCAAATACACCAACTTCAACCCGCGCAGTTTTATCATCTAATTGCAAAAACGCCATGCGCGAGCCAGACTTGGTATTCATCGTGCGCGCACCAATAACTAAACCCGCAAGAGTCACCGATTTTTTACCCTTGCCACGCCCAACATCCAAGTTCACCAATCGACATGAGGTAAATTGGTCAAGCTCTTGAATATAAACATCAATTGGATGACCACTTAAGTACAGGCCTAGGGTTTCTTTCTCGGCGGCAAGCAAATCCTCCTTCTTCCATTCAGGCACATTCTGATAGGTTTGAACAGTCTCTACCGGTGCCGAAATGCCAAACATATCGTTCTGCCCGGCTAGCGCACTTCGATGCTGCTGGTTAGCCGCTTCCAGGGCTAAGTCGACGCTTTCGATTAAACTTGCTCTGTGTACGCCTAATTCATCCAAGGCACCGGCTCGAATAAGCGCCTCTAAGGCACGCCGATTCACACGTTTTACGTCAACTCGGGCACATAGATCGTATAAATCTTTAAACGGCCCGCCGGTCTCGCGAGCATTGATAATTGCCTCGATAACTGGCTTGCCAATGCCTTTAATGGCCCCTAGACCATAAACAATATGCGATTCGTCGGTTGCGCGGAAATCATACTGACACAGATTAATATCGGGGTGCTGAACCGTTAAGCCCATTTCATTGGCCTCATTCAGCAAGATAACAACCTTGTCGGTGTTCTCCATATCAGCCGACATACACGCCGCCATAAACTGCGATGGATAATGCGCCTTGAGCCACGCCGTTTGATATGCGACTAACGCATAGGCCGCAGAGTGACTCTTGTTAAAACCGTAGGCCGCAAAATACTCCATAAGGTCAAAGACCTCTTTGGCTACCTCAACAGGCACTTGCCGTTCATCCGCACCCTTTTCAAAAATTTCGCGCTGCTTAGCCATCTCTTCTGGCTTTTTCTTGCCCATTGCTCGGCGCAAAATGTCGGCCCCACCGAGTGAATAACCCGCCATGACCTGAGCGATTTCCATTACCTGTTCTTGGTAAAGAATAATCCCGTAGGTATTGTTAAGAATGGGTTCAAGCATCTCGTGAGCGTATTTCGTCGGCTCTTTTCCATGCTTACGGTCACAGTAGACTTTTTCCATGCCCGCACCGAGAGGCCCAGGACGATACAAGGCCACCAAGGCAACGATATCCTCAAATTGATCGGGCTTGAGGTTCTTAATTAACTCCTTCATACCCGACGATTCCAGTTGGAAGATAGCCGTGGTCTGCCCTAATTTTAGAATGTCGTAGGTAGTTTTATCATCGAGAGGTAACTTTGCGATATCAATCGGCGCCTGCTCAAGACCCGCGCGATATTGATTAATCGCCTTAACCGCCCAGTCAATAATTGTCAGCGTTTTGAGGCCCAGAAAATCAAATTTGACCAAGCCCACGGTTTCAAGATCGTCCTTATCGTATTGTGAAACGATCTGATCACTGCCGTGCTCACAATAAAGCGGTGTAAAATCCGTCAGGTCTGTTGGCGCGATGACCACACCACCTGCGTGCTTACCGACGTTTCGAGCCAAACCCTCTAGGGTCAAAGCCATGTCGATCAGAGCCGTGATTTCTTCGTCGTTATCGTAACGTTCCTTTAGCTCAGGTTCTTGCTCAAGCGCTTTGGTCAAAGTTATACCCAAATCAAATGGGATCAACTTGGCGACTCCATCTACATGACCATAAGACATACCCATAACACGGCCTACATCACGCACCACACCTTTCGCTGCCATGGTTCCGTAGGTAATAATCTGCGATACCTTATCGCGACCATATTTTTGAGCCACGTATTCGATCACGCGCTCTCGGCCCTCGATGCAAAAATCCACATCAAAATCTGGCATCGATACCCGTTCGGGGTTTAGAAAACGCTCAAAAAGAAGCACGTGCTCTATCGGGTCCAAATCTGTGATTTTTAAAGCGTAGGCCACAATTGAACCGGCACCAGATCCACGGCCAGGACCTACTGGCACATCATTTTCTTTAGCCCACTGAATAAAGTCAGCAACAATTAAAAAGTAACCCGGGAAGCCCATCTCAAAAATAATTTTGAGCTCAAATTCCATTCGCGCTTCATATTCAGCGCGCACTTCGTCACTCGCTCCATCCGGGAAACGGCGCAACAGCACTACTTCTAAACCTGCAAACGATTCCTTGCGTAGATGAGACTCGATGGTCTCGCCCTCAGGCACTGGGAAGTCGGGCAAAAAATATTCACCCATGCGCATCACAAAATTACAACGTTGCGCTATAACGAGTGTATTTTCGATGGCACTCGGAATGTCGGCAAACAGCTCGATCATTTCTGGCGCTGTTTTGTAATACTGTTGCGGCGTATGGTGCTTAACCCTGCGCGGATCATTGAGCACACGCCCTTCGTTAATAGAAACTCGAACTTCGTGCGCATCAAAGTCTGCTTCCGCCATAAAGTGCGCATCATTAGTCGCAACCAATGGTACTTGGTACTGTGTAGCCAACTGAGCGGCAGCTCCTATGTACTCCTCCTCATATGGGCGCCCTATCCGCTGCACTTCTAGATAAAAGCGGTCAGCGAAGAGTTGCTGATACTCTTCTAGTATTTCAGTAGAACGTTTGGCACGGCCAGCCAAAATGGCGGCGCCTAATTCACCGCGCACACCGCCAGATAAACAGATCAAGCCATCGGTTTTTCCTTGCAACCAGGATTTTTCTATTATTGGTCGCCCGTGCGCCTGGCCCTCGCGGAAGCCACGGGACAGCAATTCAGAAAGATTTACATAACCTTTTTCATTTTGTACCAGCAACACCAAAATATAAGGTTGCGTTACTTTATCAGGATTCTCTAGGTACACCTCAGCACCAATAATGGGCTTAATGCCTTGCGCCATGCACTTATTAAAGAATTTAACTGCACCATAAAGATTACCCATATCTGTTAAAGCAACAGCAGGCATTTGGTTTTGCAGAGTTTGGTCTACCAGTGCAGGCAGACGGATCATCCCGTTTACAAGTGAGTATTCAGAATGGAGGTGTAAATGAACGAAGGACTGGGGCATGTCGGAATTATAAACCGATCGCTCAATTTTCGGGTTGAGAATTATCGCCTTGTTCGAAGAAAATATTACGCCTCAAGCACGTCGCGAACTGGCCCAAAGCTGCGACGATGAATCGGAGTAACACCTAATTCGATAAGCGCACTGCGATGTTGTTTTGTTGGGTATCCGCTATTGCGCTCAAAGCCATAACCTGGATACAGTTCAGCGTATTGGCTCATTAATTTATCACGCGCGACTTTAGCAATAATTGACGCCGCTGAAATAGCTGGTTCTAGCCCATCTCCACCGATCACGGCACGAGCGGGTATGCCAAAGTCAGGTGTTCGGTTACCGTCAACCAAGACTTCTTCAGGTGTAATCGTTAAGCCTGAAACGGCGCGCCGCATAGCAAGCATAGTCGCATGCAAAATATTGAGCTGATCAATTTCTTCAATATTAGCCTCTCCCATTGACCAGGCAAGAGCCTGTTCACGAATTGCGACAGCTAATGCCTCACGTTTTTTTGCCGTCAACTTCTTAGAGTCCGTCAAACCAGGCAAGTCATATTGTTCAGGCAATATCACGGCGGCGGTAACCACCGGCCCTGCTAAAGGACCACGGCCAACCTCATCAACGCCAGCAATAATCACTTCGACGCCCTATTTGCCAACAGCAATTCAATCGCATCGCATGCCAACTCTCCTGATTCTTCACTTAGAGATGGTGCAATTTCTATTAACGCATTTTGCATAGTCTGATAGTGGTTTTCATCAATTAATAGTCTACTCACTTGCGCAACCAGATTTTCGACATTAGCGTCGTCTTGAATAAGTTCAGGCACCACAGGAGGGTCAGTCAAATGATTTGGCATCGAAAAATGTTTAACAACCATCGTGCGCGCAGCATACCATTCTTCGAGTTTAGCAACTTTGTACATAACGACCATAGGTTTGCCGAAAAGCGCAGCTTCCAAAGCGGCTGTGCCGGATGCCAAAATACTTAAGTGGCATAGCGCCAGAGTATCTCTTGAATTGCCTAAAATAAGCCGCACTGGTGTTTGCTCGATCTGTAACTCGCTACGCAAATATTCAAATATTTTCTTATTAGCGGCTGGTATCACAAATTCCAGGTTTGGGAATAACTCTGATAACTCTTGGCAAGCTTGCAACATAATTGGCGCTAAACGAGAAACCTCACTCATGCGGCTGCCAGGCAATACCGAGATCATTTTTCTCCCTGTTGATTGATCGGCCAAGATCAACGCCTTTACGTCCTCTGCAACCAGCCAATCCAACACAGGTTTCGCCAGCGGGTGCCCAACATACTTAACCGGTGTATTGTGCTTTTTGTAAAACGTTTCCTCAAATGGGAAAAGCGTGAGCATCAAGTTCACGGCGCGCTTAATTTTCTTAATACGCTTTCCGCGCCATGCCCAAACGGTTGGGCTAACGTAATGCACGGTAGGAATACCCGCCTGTTTTAACTTAATTTCCAAACTGAGATTAAAATCTGGCACATCAATACCAATAAACACATCTGGTTGCCATTCAAGCATGTGGCTTCGAATGGCTTTACGTATTGAGAGAATGCCAAATAGGCCTTTTAACGCTCCGGCGACGCCCATTATGCTGATCTTGTCCATCTCAGCTAGAGAGACACCTCCTTCGGCCTGCATAAGTGGCCCGCATAAGCCGACAAACTCGGCATTGGGGTATCGCCGTTTAACGGATTTGATTAACTCAGCCCCGAGATAATCCCCAGACTTTTCACCCGCTACAATGCCGACTTTCATAGTTGCGTCTTTGCCGCTAATGCAAAGAAAACTGGCTAGCGAATAACACCGCGTGTTGATGCTTTGATAAAATCGACAAGGTTCTGAACATGCGCACTGCTATAACCCTGCTCACTCAATTCATCAAGCGCGTGTGCCATGGTATGGCCAGAACGATATATGGTTTTGTAGGCGCGCTTTAACTCCAGCAAAGAGTCTTTATCCACTCCGCGGTGCCTCATTCCGCGCACATTAATGCCGTGCGTAATGGCCTTGTTGCCGGCCACCAACATGTAAGGTGGTATGTCCAGCGTACAATATGTGTTCACACCACAAAAACTGTATTCGCCGATGCGTACAAATTGATGCACTAACGTATAGCCTGCCAAAACAACATAGTCACTCACACGGACATGACCAGCCAAACTAGCATTATTGGAAAACAATAGTTCAGAACCTAAGCGACAATCGTGCGCGATATGCACATAGGCCATAAACAAATTATTGCTACCTATACTGGTGACACCTTCATCGTCCATGGTGCCACGATTAACAGTGATGTTCTCACGAAATACATTATTATCGCCAATTCGAGTCTCCGTTGGCTCGCCTTTATAGGAAACCGACTGAGGTTCTCCACCAATGGCCGTAAAGGAGAAAATTTGGTTATTCTCACCAATACTAGTGTGCCCATCAACAACGACCTGAGCAGCAATTCGGGTTCCATCCCCGATTTTAACGTTTGGCCCGATTACCGAATATGGCCCGATACTGACGTTACTACCAAGCTCTGCGCCAGTTTCGATAACAGCGGTAGGATGTATGGTGGCAGTCATGATTTGAATCTCGCTGGCTAATTATAGGTCTTTGAAGGTAAACATTAATTCGGAAGAGGCAGCAACCGCACCATCGACACGAGCAACCCCTTTACACTTCCACATATTTTTAATCCTACGCACCAATTCAACTTCAAAAATAAGTTGATCACCTGGCTCAACCGGCCGCTTAAATCGCGCCTTGTCGATGCCCGTAAAGTAGTAAACACGATTTTCGGTATCGATATCGGTACGACCATAGCTTGCCATAATAGCCGCAGTCTGTGCTAAGGCTTCGACAATCAGTACGCCGGGCATCACTGGCCGATTCGGAAAATGACCTGGAAAAAAAGGTTCGTTATACGTCACATTTTTTAACGCAACTATCTTCTCTCCAGGCTCAGCCTCTAATACTCTGTCAACTAATAAAAACGGGTATCGGTGCGGAAGATAATTACGAATCTGATGAATGTCGAGTAAAGCCACAATGTGTTTCCTTGTTTACGTATGAGATCAAAAAAGGCGGGTAGCCCGAGGTTACCACGCCTTATTTTACAACAGGTGTGTTTATGATTCTTATCTATTGAGCTGTTGCATAGTATTATCTATCGAGTTGCGTCGCTTGCATAGCGCCCACTGCGTGGCGCCTATTGCATAGCGCCTATTGAGAAGACATACGTTTCAAAACTTTCTGCGTTATATCAACTTTGGGGCTGGCAAACATTACACCACTACGCAGCACTAAATCGTAACCCTCTTCTTGCGCTACTTTACGAACTTCAAGATCCACGGATGTCTGAAACTTACGAATAGCTTCATTACGACGAACGTTAAAAAGGCGCTCAGTGTCTTCGGCAAGCAACTGCAATTCACGACGTTTGCTTTGATACTCTAGCTGCTTAGTTTGCAGATCTGTTTCTGAATAGATAGTGCCGGCATTTTTCTCGATATCTTCTTTGAGTTTTAGCAAGGATTGCTGCTTGTCAGCAATTTCTTTTTGCTTAGGCTCAAACTCAGCATTCAAATTTTTGAACTCTTTTTGAACCGAGGGTAAGGCCTCGAGAATTTTACGAGCGTCGTAAACACCAACTTTTAGCTCGGCCGAAGCAACAGAGGTTTGCATCATTGCAACCAAAGCGGCGACTACAAATAAACTACGTTTTAACATTACTAATACCTATGTCTGTTTTAATTGCTAATTCTTACGGATGGCACGTATACGCACGCCACCAACCATCGAAATTTGTCTTGTTGAGTGTGCTACTGAATGAGCGTACCAACGCTAAATTGAAATTTTTCAATCTCATCATCCTCTTCCTCATTAAGTGGTACAGAATAACTAATCGAGAGAGGCCCGACCGGTGAAATCCAGTTAAAGCCTACACCGGCCGTTACACGAATATCGGATGTATCAAAATCATCTTCTGGGCCGAATACCTGACCAGCATCAACGAATATCTGCAGACGCTTATCAAGCGCATCACCACCAACTGGCAGTAACAGCGAGGCATTAGCCAATATGCGCTTGCTGCCACCCAAAGGGTCATTACGCGCATCTCTTGGGCCTAGCGAACGAGCTTCATAGCCCCGAACTGATCTCGAACCACCAGCGAAATAGTTTTTGAAAAATGGTAACTCTTCCGTATCGCCATAGCCATCGCCGTACCCAATATCGGCGGATAGTTTAAGCGCCGCTCTGCGAGTAAATGGATAGTAAGTACTGGCATCAAGATTCACGCGATAGTATTCCAAATCGCTGCCCGGAGTAGTCGCTTCTAGCGACAAACGAACGTTATTACCGGCTGTTGGATACAAGAGACTGTCACGTGTATCGTGTGCAAAAGCAGTGCTCACCGTAAACAAATCATTTTGTGGGTTCGCATCGATGAAATCGCGAATATCAGAAACAGTAAAGTCCGTGCTCTGCAAATCGATTCTTTCTAAACCAAACCCAAGCGAAAAGGAGTTGCTCTCGTTAATTGGAAACAAGTAACGAACGTTTAGGCCCAGTGTTTCGGTAATATATTGTGATGTGTTTGCGCGCGCAGAATCGATGTTGCGCCCGCTTATACCGATGGTTCGACTGATTCCACTTTTGGTGTAATACGGATTCGTGTACTGCAGAGTAACGGCTTCAATAAAATCAGAGCGCTGTACACTGAAGTTTAATTGATTGCCGGTGCCAAAAAGATTTGCTTGCGACACACTTGCTTGAATCAAAGCTCCGTTGTCACCCGAATAACCCAAGCCAAACAAAAAGCTGCCTGTTGGGCGCTCTTTTACGCTAACTTGCAAATCAACTTGGTCTTCGCGGCCTGCAACTGGCACGGTTTCAATCTCAACCTCATCAAAGAAACTCAAGCGCTGCAGTCGTACTTTCGAACGATTAACGCGGCTTGGTGAAAACGCCCCGCCTTCAGTTTGCCGTAACTCGCGACGAATCACCGAGTCATTGGTTAACTCATTACCAATAACATCAATTCGGCGAACGTATACACGCCGACCAGGCTTGATATTAATAGAAAACGCAACCGTATTTGCTTCACGGTCAATGTCCGGCACAGGGACAACCTCGGCATACGAGTAGCCCTCTTCGGCCAAGCGATCACTGATAACTTCAACCGTATTATCAACGTCTTTACGAGAATACGTTCGGCCCGGAGCGATAAAAACATACGGCAGCAACTCTTCCTCAGGTACAACCAAACGACCATTTAGCACGAACTGAGAAACGGTGTAGCGCTCACCTTCTTCAATATTAACCGTCAAGAATATGCCGTCTTTCTGAGGCGATATACTGACTTGGTTTGAGGTGATATTAAAATCAAGAAACCCTTGATCTTGATAAAAACTGCGTAGTGTTTCTAAGTCACCAGAAACCTTCTCTTTGGAATATTGGTCTTCACTACCCCAGAACTTCCAAAATGGTACGTTGTCGCTCAGCTCGAATTCCTTCAATAACATTTTGTCACTGAAATAGCTGTTACCAACAATGTTGATTTTCTGGATCTTGGCCGTCGGGCCTTCCTTGACGTGCAATTTAACTTTGACCCGATTACGCGGCAACTCAGTTACCTCAGTGCCAACCTGTGCATTATATTTGCCCTGGTTCAAGTACTGACGCTTCAGTTCTTGTTTTACTTGTTCGAGCACATTTGGTTTAAATACTCGCCCTTCTACAAAATCATTACCAGAGAGTGCTTCTCTGAGAGACTCTTCCTTAATCAATTTGTTACCGGCAAATTCAATCAGGGAGATTGATGGGTATTCGACCACATCGACAATAATCGCAGTGCCCTCGGTGGACACTTGGATATCTTTAAAAAACCCGGTTTTATATAGTTCGCGAATCAAATCAGACGACGCGCTTGGGTCAAAGGTATCTCCAACCTTGACTGGCAGATAATTAAAAATCGCGCCAGCTGAAATCCGTTGTAGCCCCTTAACGCGAACGTCGGATACCAAAAAAGCTTCTTGAGCCAGCGCCAACTTGGCCACCGATACTAGTAGTAGGCTAATGCATAGTTTTCTAATCATCATGATCCTCGGTGCTTTTGGTAATGTCTAATAGTGTCGGTAAGAAAATATCGGCAACAAAACAAATGGCCGGCCGATAATAATTGCCATATAACATAAGGTTGCCTGAGTTGTGAGCTAGCTCGTTGTTTTTATTGTTTTTACACGCTAACGCGTGTCTTTTCTCAGCGACCAATGATTCTAATTGAATATCTTCAAAATATCATTATAAAACGCGAGACTCATTAGACCAAATAACATGACTAAACCCAGAGGCTGAATCGCCATATAGAACTTCTCTGAAAGAGTCTTACCAGCGACTGATTCAACGGCAAAGCGCATCAAATGCCCACCGTCCAGCATTGGCACAGGCAATAAGTTCATTATGCCTAAACTAATACTAATAATCGCTAAGAAGTACAGATATGGTTTAACACCGACTTGAATCACCTTGCCAGCGACATCGGCGATCATAATCGGGCCGTTAATATTTTTATGCGTGACCTGCAGAGTCACCATTTTCCAAAGCATTCGCAGAGTTAACGTCGACATTTCCCAAGTCTGTTTAAAGCCATAACCCAAAGCCTGAACAGGAGAATTCGAAATTGTAACGATTTGCTCGGCTGGATACGGTATAAACGGCCGTTGGACACCCAGCAAACCGACCGACTGGCCATTAACCTCTTGCGTTTTTGGCGTAATCACAACGGAAAACTCATCGGTATCTCGCGCTAACCTAATATCAAGAGGCTTACCCGCTGACGGTTGCACCAGTCTTGTTAAATCACGCCAGTCGTTAATTGGCACACCATCAATAGAAACAAATTGATCACCTGCCTGCAAACCAGCCTTTGCGGCGGGAGAGTCCGGCGATACTTTTGCAATTTCACGGGTAGTCGGCGGCGCAATTTGATAGAAACCCAACTGAATCATCAAACTGGCCGGATTAATATTGTAGATTGGGATTGCATCGGTCTTGATCGAGATTTGTTCAATACGCCCTGCTGATTCAACTTCCAGCTCTATAGCCTTCTTCTTTAAAACCTGATTGAAAATATACAAATCGTATTCGCCGAAAAAGCGAGCGGGCTTGCCATCGACGGATAACAGTCTATCTCCACTAACGACGCCCGCTTCACCGAGCGCTGTGGTTTGAGGGATCTCTCCAAAAACAGGTATCAAACGATCTTCGTCCTGCAAGCCAATCAGCATAAACAGGAGAACTGCGAACAAAAAGTTAATGCCTGGGCCTGCGACGACAATTAGGCTGCGTTTCCATATGGGTTGATTGTCAAACGCTCTGTGCCGCTCATCGGCCGCAATGGGTGCATCGGGGTCATTTTCACCCAGCATCTTCACATAGCCACCTAACGGTATAGCCGCCAGTACGTATTCGGTTTGATCCGGCCCAGCTACCTTCTTCCATAACGGTTTACCGAAGCCAACAGAGAAGCGCAACACTTTGACACCGAGTTTTCGAGCGACCCAATAGTGGCCGAATTCGTGGACGGTAACCAAAATACCAATCGCTAGAATGAACCCGATAACGCTGTATAAAAAACCCATTTAACCACCCAATGACGCTATTGCGCCTTTATATCTATTTAGATTCTAGCTGTGCGTTAGCCACTGAACGGGCTTCATTATCAATCTGTAATACGCCTTCAATGCTATCAAAACGGCTATTTGAGACCAATTTCATGGTTTTACTAATCACTTCAGGAATGGCAGTAAAACCCAGTTTGCCCTGTAAAAAGGCCTCAACGGCAACCTCATTAGCGGCATTGAGAACCGCAGGCATCGAGCCACCTTCGGCCGCCGCTGTGCGCGCCAGTCTCAAGCAAGGTAAGTTAACCATATCCGGTTTGTGAAAATCGAGTTGTGCAATCTGCGTAATATCAAGCGTTTTAGCGCTGGATTCTATCCGCTGCGGCCAACTCAGCGCATGCGCTATCGGAATACACATGTCTGGCGAACCAAGTTGTGCTAAGAAAGATCCGTCTAGATACTCAACCATTGAATGAATAATACTCTGCGGGTGTACAACAATATCAACTTGCGACTCAGGTACATCAAATAATGCCGCAGCCTCAATCAATTCCAGCCCCTTGTTCATCATGGTTGCCGAGTCTACCGATATCTTCCGCCCCATTGACCAATTCGGGTGGGCACACGCTTGCTCAGGCGTTACGCTAACTAAATCGGCCCAGGCACGCCCGCGAAATGGGCCACCAGAAGCGGTGAGGTGAATCTTTCGCACTCCCTCTTTTGACTGATCGTCAGGCAAACACTGAAAAATCGCATTGTGCTCACTGTCTATTGGCAAAATAATCGCACCACTTCGCTGCGCTTCCTGCATAAACAGATTGCCAGTCATAACCAGAGGCTCTTTATTAGCAATTAACACGCGTTTACCCGCCGAAACGGCCGCAAAAGTAGGCCGTAGCCCGGCTGCGCCGACGATTGCTGACATAATGCTGTCGCAGTTGCGATCAGCCGCTGCATCCGTAACGGCTTGCGCACCGCTTCGCACGGCAAT
>CALKRK010000125.1 GCA_937989675.1 uncultured Arenicella sp.
CGTACCGTTAAGTTAAGCCGAGCACAGGCGAATACTGTGTCACGCTTTGCAATTTCAAGCGTGGACACGCAAGGCGAAGAAGAGTTTTTCGGCCCGTTTGAAGCCGGTGTTGAATACGGCACTAATTCCTATGTTGAGCCAGTCGATTGGTCCGCGGTAGCCGCCGAGTTTAGACAAAGCATGGCAGCAAAAGGTTATGTGAAAGTAAACCATCGCTGGCGACGCGCATCGCCTCAACGCAAACGGAAAGTTGAAGACCAAGAATTGGGGGTGAATCGAACGACCGTCAATATTGAAATTGAAACAGCGGGCTTGCAAAGCCTTTCCGGCGCGGAGCTTATCGCTGTCGCTCCAAACTTGGCAGGAACTCGCCTTAGCCGTTTGGCAGTCACACTGAACGGCCAAGGTGTGCCAAGGTTTATCGACAGTCAGAACAATCGCTTGGATGCACAAGATACCATCGTGTTTTATGCCAAGCAGCCTGCGGGCGACGATGCTATCTATCTGAATAACTATGTGTATCAGCTGTCTAGCGTGCGGTCGGACGTAGTCGAAGCAACTCGCTTCGATGCTCAAGTAGACGAGAATTTGAGTTTAAACGAAACTGCCCTCACTGAAAAAACCGTAACGTCGATTAAAGAGTATTCGGCAAGCCTAAGTGGTTCAGACCCTTGGTTTGATAAAACTTTGTTGGCGGCCGGAGCGCCTAAGTCGCACAGTTATGAGTTTAGTTTTGATGATGTGATTAATTCGCAAGCTCCGGGCGAGCTCGAGCTCGACCTTTATGGTGGTATTGATTTTCCAAGCGGCGGCAACGATCACCATGTACAGGTGTTGGTGAATAATGTATTGGTGCATGACGCCAGTTTTGATGGTCTTACGCAAGAGCAAACCAGCGTAGAGATACCCGCGAATACACTAGAGCAAACTGGCAACACTTTGGAAGTCCGCTTACCCGCGGACACCGGTTTTGTTGCAGACATGGTACTGATTGATTCATTGCAAGTGCGTTCACCTGCGATGCTGTCTGGACGAGCACGGCTAGATTTTATCGCCGATCCAGGCGCTTTGGGTTACCAGATTGACGGCGTATCGATGGCTGATAAGGTATTTGCGTATACAAACAACGGCGCACTATCGCTTGTTGAAGGTGCGAGCTTAAACACAGTTGACGGCAAAACAAGGGTTCGTTTTGCTAACGTGCCGCCGCAAGTGGATACCCAAATACACTTAGCCTTAGGTGCCTCTGACTCGTGGAGCCAGCCTGGCGCATTGAGTTTGGCTGAAAATGTTGAGCTGCATCGCGCGCCCGCTGATTACCTAGTGATTGCTCATCCCAATTTTATCGGAGAAGAGCTAAACCGGTTTGTACAACTCAAAGAAGAGCAAGCTTACGCTGTGCGTGTTGTCGACTGGTTGAGTATTGTTGCTACCTACGGTTATGGTAATCACACACCCAGCGCGTTAAATCATTTTTTGAAATTAGCGTCGAATGAATTTGATTTCGCCAATGTGCTGTTGGTTGGTGGTCATAGTTTTGATTATCGTGGAATCACTCAAGACGACGTAATTAACTACATTCCAAGTCACTATCGCCCAGTCAGTGTATTGACCTTCGCGCCGACTGATAACCCGTATGCTGATTTAGATGCCGACAGTGTGGCCGATTTTGCGATTGGCCGTTGGCCGGTTAGAAGCCAGGCTGACTTGGCGGCGATTGTTAAAAAGACCCAAGACTGGCATACAAATCGAGACGAGCAAGCGTTGCAAGACGCGGTGTTGATTGCGCAAGCTCCGGACAATCGAAAGCTCGAATTCGCTAGCCAACTGGAAGGGCGCGTTGGCTTTCCCCTGCATGCATTGCCTGAGTTTGACCAAGTGTCTCTATTGGATATGCAGCAGATTCAAAATGAGAATCAAGGCGGTGACGCCATCGCCTTAGTCCAGCAAGAGATTCGAGAGGCGATCACTCAAGGCGCAGACCTGATAAGCTTTGCTGGCCACGCAAGCCCAGCGGTTTGGGGTTTTCAGGGCATTGTTGATACCGGTTTTGTGCAGTCGCTTAACAATAGTGGTGACCCTTTGGTGGTGATGCCACTAGCGTGTTATACCACCAACTTTGAATCCACCTCGGTTAATACTCTGGCCCATCAATGGCTGTTTTCGGGCGACAGAGGCGCGGTGGCGATTCACGGCGCTAGCGTGTTGGGTGAGTATCGTGAGAACGCCATTTTTGCAGAGCGCTTTCTAAATAACGTAGCTGATTCTGAGACCTACGGTGAAGCCTTAATGAAAGCAAAGCGTGCTTCTGGGCCAGATAACAGCATGCAAAATAACTGGGTTTTCCTCGGCGACCCCGCATTGCCACTAAGATAATTGAACCAAGCGGCTTGTTTTTTTTCGAATCGCTACAATAGAGTTTTAAGAACAACTTTTTTGCAGGGAAACAGACTATGCCTAACTTTGAGTTAGCTCAGCTTAATATTGCACGGTTTATCAAACCTGCAGATCACCCAGATAATATCGATTTCGTAAGTAACCTAGACCGAGTCAATGCCTTGGCTGAGCTACAGCCCGGTTTTGTTTGGCGTTTGACCGGTGAAGGAAACGATGCCCTAGATCTTAATGCGTTTGATGACCCTAATGTGATATCGAATATGTCAGTTTGGCAAGATATGGAATCGCTCGCGGCATTCGTGTATCGAAACAAAGAGCATCGTTCCATTATGCGGCGACGCAAGGAGTGGTTTGAAGCAATGGAATTTCATTTGGTGCTTTGGTGGGTTGATGTTAATCAAAGGCCAACCATAGAGGGAGCGGTAAAACGCCTCGAGCATCTAAAGAAAAACGGCCCAAGTGACCATGCTTTTACCTTTAAAACCCCTTTTGCCGCGCCAGGCGAACAAACCGTAAAGCCTGTTTTGGATGAGTGTGCCTGATTCAATTTATGGCTTTAAAGCGGCTCTAGACAAATTAAGATGAAAGCCTACCCTTAAAATCGAAATCTAAGTAAATCAAGGGATTATGGAGAAAATTAAAAATAACCGGTTTTCTTCAAAATCAACAATTTGGAAAAACTAGTTAAAATTGGTATGTACTGAGCGGTTGTGTCTCAGTGGTGTCCTACGTTTTTCTAGGCACTGCCGTAAACTAGATCAAGCATTTTTAGATAATGTCATTTTTTTTCTATTTATAGCTAGTTGTTCATGATTGAGTATACATGGAGACTTTTAGACCAGTGTGGGTGATAAGGGCTGCTAGCGTGATAATGTGTTTGTGGAAAGTCTGTAACGATCAGTCAAATACGAGGAAGTGTGCTTGCACGCCTACGACTCAGTGAGCGAGTTCAAACAGAACATCAGAAACTATCTCTACTTCTACAATCGACAACGGCCACATTCAGTGCTTGACGGACAGACACCTAATAGCTTGTATTACGATGAGCTGCCACAACCCAAGGCAGCTTAAACTAACTCATCGAACATCCACTTATAGATTGGGAAATACTGTCCGAATGAAAGGGGCCACTCCTATCGTCGAGACAACGCTCTCGATATCGTGAAGGGGGTATGCCATACAATTTTTTAAACGATCGGCTAAAGTAGGGCAAATCATTGAATCCGACTAGCTGAGCTAACATGGAAATCGTAATTGCCTCATTCTTTGTTGAAAGAAGGCTTGCTGCCAGCTGCAGGCGACGATGTTTGATATGTCTGTAGGCTGTTGTTTCAGTACCTTCGTATAGCTTATGCAACGAGCGTACACTGATGTTATTCGCTTTAGCAATACTAGTCAGTGTCAAATTAGTCTGAGTTAAATGCTGGTCGATATAGCGCTCTACTTTAGCTTTTGCCGCAGTTTTTACGATATTGTTTGGTAGCCTGGTCTTAGAAATAGTTGCGTTACCAGCAGCTAACATGATTAGCTCTGTGATTTGCTTCGACTGTCTCAGATGTTCTTGGCTATCGTCCCTCGATAACTGTTGTTGCATTATCACAGCAGTTAAAAAATTATAGATAACCTCTCCTAATGATGATCGACCTGGAATTTTGATGCCAGCGTAAAAAACATGTCGTGATTTGATCTCCTCTTCCAAGAGCGCTGATTTAGGTATTTGCACCAACAATTGATGAAATGGAGTATCAAAGTCTAACTGGCAAGTTTCGGTTGTTTCGTTAAACACGATGTCCCCGGGTAATAAAGTGTGTTGCGTACCAGCCTGAGTAAACTGAGCAATTCCCGACAGATGAAGATTTACAATCAAGCCTCTTTCAGTTTCTGAGGCAATGTGGTTAGAACCTCGAAACATTTTTTGACTACTCGAATAGGCTTCTGAAACACGTAGGTCGCCCAACTCTATCCAATTGATATTGCCCTCACTGAAGGTGTCATCACGACAATCACAGCCTATATTAACGTACTCTCTACATACCACTTCGTTCCAGAATTCTTGTCTTTCCGATTTTAAAATTTCATCAATTGAAACTCTCTTCTGCGGTACTTTAATATATTTCATTCTTCTTGGTACTCCAAACGATTCGACTTATTCACGTATCTAGGGCAGCTTTGTAGCAAGCTCTCTCAGCTGAGCATTCAGCGCTTTGGCTCTACAGGCTTTCCGTTTATGAGCTATAGCCTATTCTAGATTAATACAATAGATACCATCCAAATTGAAAGTGCAAGCCTTCTCACGGGGGACGTTTATTTGTGCACGGACAAACAAATAACCATCTTCAACTTTCGCTATTATTCATTCGCGACATTTAGCAGAGCAAGGTCTGATCGACCAAAGTAGAGCTCTTTTATTTATATTGTTGAGAGTCTTAAAATATTTGCTTGACTATGGGGCTGGTCGCACTTAACCGAGTAACGATAAAGAGTATGAGTACCATGAGAGGCACGCTCTCTTTTTTCTTGAAAGCATTAGCTAAACGGGAATTTTTTTTCATTAGTCTTGATGTTATCCAAAACAGTAAAACGGTTTTGTGGCGGGCCATTTTTAAATAATGTTACTCGTACGCAGACATTGCTAACTATTAGAGGTTGGATTGAAATTTTATGAAATTACTAACAATACTATCACTTTACGCAAATTTAGCTGCTGTCCCAATGTGTGACTTCGAAAGAAAGACTTTGATTGAAGTTGCTGAAATCGTTGAACAGAAATATGTAATCGAGGAAAAAGCGATTACGACTGCAGAGGCTCTGAGAAATTATGCTAATACTGCAAAATTAGCGAGCTCTTGTAGTCCAGAAGATGAGTTTGCATCTGTCATCAATTCCATTCTTCGTGACATATCTGGTGACGGACATTTTTACTTTGAAGCTATTTCAAATAATGGCGGTGGTGATTGGATAGCTGATTGGATAAATGCCGGTAAGGAAAGTGGATATGGTGTTCGTCGCGTAGAAATTCTTGAAGGAAATATAGGTCTAATAAAAATATCATCTTTTTATGGGCTTGAGCTTGCGTTTGAGCGAATCAGTGCTGCTTTTGATGTTACGTCAGACACTAGTGGACTTATTCTAGATTTCAGGGGAAACGGTGGCGGTTCAGATGAAACAGAGAGACCTTTACTGTGGACATTTCTTGATCCGCAGTCTGAATCACCGCTGCTAACATATTCTCGGGATGGCGGTACTAAAGTTACAGAGAAGCCTCCTGTGTTGTGGAAGCACTACGGAACAGATCGGCCACTCGTCATTCTGGTCGATAGACATACTTTTTCTGCACCTGAAGCCATAGCATATATCCTTCAATCTGTTGATAGAGCAACAATT
>CALKRK010000126.1 GCA_937989675.1 uncultured Arenicella sp.
GCGGTTTTTGTGCGTATGGAAGGTAAGATCGACTTGGACAAAGAGTTGGTTGATCTTGAAGTACACATTTCGCCGGAACTGGGCGGAAATTTGGCACTACTCAGCGCTTTGGCAAACCCCACTGCCGGTGCGGTTGTGTTCATCACTCAACGTTTATTTAAAGATGAGATGCGTGAATCCAGTTTCAAGAGCTATCGAGCTCTCGGCACTTGGAAAGATTTTGAAATGGTCGAGATGGCATCGTCAGATGGCTCAGAACCTATTTCTGAGACGCCTCCTGCGGATAATTCGAAGCCTGTGGCTAGAACCAATCCTGAGCAAAACACTAACCCAATAAACAGCCTTGAGCGAATAAACAGCTCTGAGCGAATAAACAGCCCTGAGCCATTGGACAGCTCTGAGCCATTGAACAATCCCGAGCAAACACAAAGCCCACAGTGAGCAAACCAATTAACCTCGCTTGCCTACAGTTGAATTCCAGCGCTGAAGTAGGCGATAACCTGTCCACGGTCGCGAGAATGCTCGAGTCTGCACAGGCGATTGATTTATTGTTATTGCCAGAGAACTTCGCACAAATGCCGCGTCACCGACGCCAGCAGCATGTCGAGAGTGAAGAGTCGGGTCTGGTACAGAAAACGTTGAGCACGTTAGCAAAGGAGAATGGCGTGACGATCGTTGCAGGTTCGCTTGCTGTTCGACATGACGCCGAATCAAAACCCTTTGCGCGTTGCCTGGTGTTTGACTCAAATGGGCATCGGTGTGGTCAGTACGATAAATTGCATTTATTCGACGTGGATGTTGATACTCAAGGTGGCCAGCGCTACCGTGAGTCGAACACCTATGAAGCGGGTGCGTTGGTGCCAGCACAAATACAGCCAGTGCCGATAAAAATCGGTGGATCTACTCTCCAGTTGGGCCTTACGATTTGCTATGATCTTCGCTTTCCCGAGCTGTTCCGCAAGTTAGCAATAAATGGCGCTCAATTGATCTGTGTACCGTCCGCGTTTACTTATAAGACAGGGCAGGCGCATTGGCGTACATTGCTGCGCGCGCGCGCAATCGAAAACCAGGTGTTTGTGGCGGCACCAGCTCAATGGGGTAAGCATGAAAATGGTCGTGAGACATGGGGCCATAGCATGATTATAGATCCGTGGGGTAATGTCATCGCCGAAAAGGCGTCAGGCGAGGGCTTGGTTTATGCCGAGATTGACCCCACTCAAATAGAGTTAATACGAACAAAATTTCCTGTACACCAACATCGCCGCCTGGACTGACCGCATTGGTTTACTCTAATTAGAGGCGCCGTGTTGTGGCGCTGACATAAGTTTAAAAAATATGAACGAACAACATTTTGCGACGGCGCAAGCGACCTTGCTTGAGCCAACCGGGCTTTCTGAAGCCGACATTAATGCCGTAATGAATCGGCTAACAAACGTGTCTGGCTGTGATTTTGCCGATATGTACTTTCAATACTCAAAGCACGAAAGTTGGTCTCTAGACGAAGGCGTGGTTAAGACCGGCAGTTTTAATATTGATCAGGGTGTTGGTCTTCGATCCGTGTGTGGTGAAAAAACCGCGTTTGCCTATAGTGAAGATTTACACGCTCCTTTGATATTGGAAGCGGCGGATGTGGTTAGCGCTATCGGCCGGCAAGGCCAGGATTTGCAGCAAACGCGAACTTGGCGAAAACAAGGCGCTAGTCCACTTTACAGCGCGATAGACCCTATCGGAGCGAAAGGTGATGCTGAAAAAGTCGCTATTTTAGAGCGCGCAGACCGAGTTGCTCGAGCGCACGATTCACGTGTTAAAGAGGTGATGGCGAATTTGGCCGCGGTTTATGAAGTGGTGCTGATTGTGACCAGCGATGGGCGCCAAATACCCGATATCCGTCCACTAGTACGCTTGAACGTATCAGTAATCGTCGAGCAAGATGGCAAGCGTGAGCGTGGCTCAATGGGTGGCGGAGGCCGCCACAGTTTCGCCTATTTTGATGATGCGATGGTAGACGATTACGCACAGGAAGCGGTTCGAAGAGCTTTGGTCAGTCTTGAAGCGATTGATTCGCCTGCGGGTACGATGGAAGTTGTTTTGGGTTCTGGTTGGCCTGGTATTTTGCTGCATGAAGCCGTCGGGCATGGCTTAGAAGGCGACTTTAATCGTAAAGGCACTTCAGCGTTTTCTGGGCGTATCGGAGAAAAAGTTGCCAGTGAACATTGCACTGTGGTTGATGACGGAACACTCGCCGACCGTCGAGGGTCGCTCAGTGTTGACGATGAAGGCAATCAAACTAAGAATACCGTTTTAATCGAAAATGGAATTTTGAAAGGCTATATGCAAGATGAGCACAATGCGCGCTTGATGGGCATGGACTTAACCGGGAATGGCCGACGCGAATCGTTTGCGCATATGCCGATGCCACGTATGACAAATACCTACATGCATGCTGGTGAACACGACCCCGAGGAAATTATTAAGAGCGTTAAAAAGGGCCTGTACGCGGTTAATTTTGGTGGTGGTCAAGTGGATATCACCTCGGGTAAATTTGTGTTTTCCTCAAGTGAGGCTTACCTGATAGAAGATGGAAAAATAACCGCACCAGTAAAAGGCGCGACGCTTATCGGTAATGGGCCAGAAGCGATGCAAACGATCAGTATGGTCGGCAACGATATGGCATTGGACTCCGGTGTTGGAGTGTGTGGGAAAGATGGCCAAAGCGTGCCTGTAGGCGTGGGGCAGCCTACCCTTAAAATGGATGCTCTTACGGTTGGAGGTGTGCAGTTATGAGCAGTTTGGAAGCTAAACAAGAAAATGAGCAAGAGCTAAATCTAGCTGCAGCGGCTGAATACGCGATTGCTTATGCGAAAAGCCAGGGTATGGACGAATCTGAGGTGTCGCTGCATCATGGAACAGGCGTATCAGTCACTGCGCGCCAGCAAGAATTAGAAACGGTTGAGAAGCACAATGATGCGCAACTTGTCGTCAGCGTATACAAAGATCATAAAACTGGCTCGGCGAGTAGCGCCGACCTGAGCGAAGCTGGCATTCGTTCGTCGGTTGATGCGGCTATTTCGATTGCCCGTTTTACCGGTGCCGATACTTGCCTAGGCTTGGCGGATGTTGAGCGTATGGCGAAGGATGAGCTTGAGTTAAATTTGCACTACCCTTGGCAAAAGTCGGTTGCAGAGATGGTCGAGTTGGCTATTGAGTGTGAGCGTGCTGCGTTGCAAACAAGCGAGCTAATTAGTAACTCTGAAGGCGCATCAGTCAATTCTTACGCCGGCTCAGCGGTTTACGCTAATTCGCACGGATTCCTCAGTGATACCCTGGGTAGTCAACATAGCGTGTCTTGTTCGGTGATTGGTGAGCAGGCCGGCGCCATGCAGCGGGATTATTGGTATGACAGTAACCGCGACCCTGTGAAACTTCAAAGCGCCGAGTCGATTGGCCGCCGAGCCGCCGAGCGAACCGTTGCTCGTTTAGGTGCTCGACAAATCGCATCTCGGCAAGCGCCAGTTATGTTTGAGGCTAGCGTCGCGAAAACGCTGATAAGTCATCTTATTGGTGCGATTAAAGGTGGTGCAATCTACAAAAAAGCCAGCTTCATGTTGGACAAAATTGATTCCACTATCTTTCCTGATTTCATTACCATCGCTGAGCATCCGCATTTACCGGGCGCCGCGAGCAGCGCATGGCATGACGGTGAGGGCGTGGCAACACCGAGTTATCGCCCGATTGTGGAAGCTGGTGTTTTGCAGAGCTACGTTCTAGGCTCTTATACGGCACGCAAGCTAGGCCTTGAGTCTACGGCGAATTCAGGCGGTGTAAGAAACCTTACAGTATCCAGTACTGGGCAAGATTTTGAGCAATTGCTAAGCCAGATGGGCAGCGGATTACTGGTTACGGAACTCGTTGGGTCGGGCATCAATATGGTTACCGGCGATTACTCTCGTGGCGCTGCTGGTTTCTGGGTAGAGAACGGAGAAATCCAACACCCTGTCGAGGAAATTACCATTGCGGGAAATTTAAACGAACTGTTTCGTCATATTGTTGCCGTTGGGACCGATTATGATGAGCGCGGAAACACCAAATGTGGCTCTATTGTGATTGAAAATATGACGATAGCAGGCAGTTAGCGGTATAATGCGCCGCTTGTTTTTGGCTGATGGCGGCGAAATCGCCCTCATTTGGCCATATTCAAAGGCTGTATACGTCATTTCGTGAGGTCACAATGCCCATTTATCAATATCAATGCACTGAGTGCAGTCACCAGCTAGAGGCGCTACAAAAAATGAGCGACCCTAAGCTTGTTGAGTGCCCAGAATGTTCAGAGCACGCTTTAAAGAAGCAAGTGACGGCGGCGGCTTTTAAGTTAAAAGGCACGGGCTGGTATGAAACTGATTTTAAAAATTCAGGTAAGAAGCCTGCGTCGGCTGATACTGCAAAAGGCACCGCGTCGGACGCTGATTCAAGTAAAAAAAGCGAAGCGCCGGCTAAGAAAAGTAGCGCTCAAGGCGATACTTCGAACCAATCTAAGCCGGCCGCTAAGTCGGCTTAGTTAACTTTCGAGAGAGATTCATATGGCACGTTTTCGTCGTTACCTTGTAGCAGGATTGCTGGTTTGGCTTCCACTGGTAGCAACTTATCTCGTGTTGTCGTTTTCGATCCGTTTAATTGATCGTAGTTTGTTACTGCTGCCGCCTGCGTTAAGACCAGAAAATTTAATTGGTTTTAAAATTCCCGGGCTGGGCGTAATTCTGACCCTACTTTTAGTTTTGCTGACCGGTTTGGTGGTGGCTAATTTTTTTGGGCGACGCATCGTTGGTGCTTGGGAATCTTTGTTGTCGCGTATTCCTCTTGTGCGCACTGTATATGGCGCAGTGAAGCAGATTACCGCCAGCCTGTTTGCCGATGCGAGCCAATCATTCAGAGAAGTCGTGTTGGTTGAATACCCTCGCCGCGGCTTATGGATGCTCGCGTTTGTGACGGGTGATACGCCTAAGCAGTTCCAAGGGGTTGTGGGCAAAGATTTGATAAATATTTATGTGCCTACGACGCCCAATCCAACGTCGGGGTTTTATATCATGGTGCCACCAACGGATATTAAGCGCTTGGACGTGCCTGTGGAAGTTGGGTTGAAAATGATT
The DNA here is from genome assembly GCA_937989675.1 of uncultured Arenicella sp. Classification (GTDB taxonomy): domain Bacteria; phylum Pseudomonadota; class Gammaproteobacteria; order Arenicellales; family Arenicellaceae; genus Arenicella. The sequence continues at coordinate 5,145 of CALKRK010000126.1, forward strand.
TTGTCAGCGGGAGTGGTAAATCCTCTCGACGACCCGGAAGAAGCTGAGAAATTAGCAGCCGAAATTAAAAAGAAAAAAGACAGTAGAGAAAAGAATGAAAGCACTACGTAGTCACAACTGTGGCGCAATAAACGAATCGCTGATTGATCAAATTATCACCGTATCAGGTTGGGCGCAACGTCGTCGCGATCATGGCGGCGTTATTTTCATAGACCTGCGCGACGCGTCTGGCCTGCTTCAAGTTGTTGTCGACCCGGATGCAACCGAAGCCTTTGCAATTGCGGATACGGTGAGAAATGAGCACGTATTACAGGTAACTGCCAAAGTACGCGCGCGGCCGGAAGGCACGACCAATTCAGATTTGCCAACCGGTATGGTCGAAGTTTATGCCACTGATATTGCGGTACTGAATCGTGCTGACCCAATTCCATTTCAATTGGATGACGACGATACCAGTGAAGCTGTGCGCTTGAAGTACCGCTATCTGGATTTACGCCGCGAGAGCATGCAAAAAATATTTCGCTTACGCAGCGGTGTTACTAAATTTTTCCGCGACTTCTTAGAAGCCGAACAATTTGTCGATATCGAAACGCCGATCTTGACCAAGTCTACACCCGAGGGCGCGCGTGATTACTTAGTGCCAAGCCGTGTGCACGCAGGAGAATTTTTTGCGCTGCCACAATCTCCGCAGCTGTTCAAACAACTCTTAATGGTGGCGGGTTTTGAACGTTACTATCAAATAGCCCGTTGTTTCCGAGACGAAGATTTGCGCGCGGATCGTCAGCCAGAATTCACGCAGCTTGATATCGAAACTTCGTTCATGAACGAAGAAGAGATCATGGACATGATGGAATCGATGATAAGAGGCTTGTTTAAAACTAAGTTAGATGTTGATCTGCCTGCTGAATTTCCAAGGATGACCTATGCTGATGCGATTGAGGAATACGGTATAGATCGCCCTGATCTGCGTATTCCCTTGAAGCTGGTGTCGGTTACGGATTTGATGAAAGAGGTCGATTTCAAAGTTTTCTCAGCTCCCGCCAACTCCGAAGACGGTCGAGTCGCGGCAATGCGCATTCCTGGTGGTGCGGCTAAATTGAGCCGTAAACAAATCGATATCTACACCGAATTTGTCGGTAATTATGGTGCGCGCGGTTTGGCGTATATCAAAGTTAATGATTTGTCGGCTGGGTTAGACGGCTTGCAATCTCCCATTGTTAAGAACTTAACGGGCGATGTCCTGCCGAAGGTTATGGAGAGGCTCGGCGCGCAAGACGGCGACCTGGTTTTCTTTGGTGCTGATCGCGCCAAAGTGGTGAATGATTCATTGGCCGCTTTGCGTGTCAAAGTCGGTACCGACCTAGACATGATCGAAACTAAGTGGTCACCGATGTGGGTGGTAGATTTTCCCATGTTTGAGAAGGACGAAGATAACGGCCGCTGGACTTCTTTACATCATCCTTTCACCGCGCCGAAAGTTGATCAAATCGATGAACTTTCAACGAACCCTGGAAATGTATTGTCACGCGCCTATGACTTGGTGCTTAATGGCACTGAACTCGGTGGTGGTTCTATTCGTATCCATCAAACCGACGTGCAGAAACAAGCGTTTACAGCGCTGGGTATTGATGATGATGAAGCGGAAGAAAAATTTGGCTTCCTGCTGGATGCTCTGCGTTTTGGTGCGCCGCCACACGGTGGTATTGCTTTTGGTATTGACCGTATTGTCGCAATGATGTCTGAGGTTGAATCTATTCGTGATGTTATCGCCTTTCCCAAAACGCAAAAAGCGTCGTGCTTGCTTACGGATGCGCCGAGCGGTGTTGATAAAACACAGCTCAGAGATTTGCATATTCGGCTTAGTGCTTCGGCGCAGGCTGCGCAAAACACGGGTGAGCAAGAAAGCTAGCTCGTTAGCGTATAAACTGACAATGCTTCAATTTAAAACCCAGAGTTCAGTAAACACTGCTCTGGGTTTTTTACGCAATGAACTGTGATTTTCGCAATGCCATTGAACCTACAATACGACGTAAACTTAGAACCTTACAACAGCCTTGGCGTGCCTGCGTTGGCCCAAGTATTGGTGGTTGTCTCGAGCGTTACCGAATTACGCGAAGCTGTTCAACTGGCGTCTGAGAAAAAGTGGTCGTTGCTGGTTCTCGGTGAAGGCAGCAATACGGTGTTTAAGTCAGATTTTGTCGGTTTGGTGATCGTTAATCGCATTTTAGGTATCACCGCTTTTGAGGAAACTGATGAGATTGTTTCACTAACTGTTGCCGCAGGAGAAAACTGGCATGGGCTCGTAGAGTCATGTACTCGCAAAGGATGGTATGGTCTCGAGAATTTAGCGTTGATACCAGGTACAGTGGGTGCGGCGCCGATTCAAAATATTGGTGCCTACGGCGTTGAGGTGTGTGAGACCTTAACTGAAGTCGAGTACCTTGATCTCGAAACATTACAATTATGCAGTATCGACAACTTCGCTTGTGATTTCGCTTATCGAGACAGTGTGTTTAAGAAGGGTTTAGCAGGGCGAGCAGTTATTACGTCGGTTAATTTTCAGTTAACTAAGAACGCACTTAGTAAGCTCACTTACCCCTCTTTAGTTGAGCGTTTATCCGAAAATATAACAGGCTCGAGTTCGCCAACTCCGCTTGAGGTGTTCGCGGCGGTCTGTGAAATTCGTGCTGAGAAATTGCCATTGCCTTCCACAATCCCAAATGTTGGCAGTTTTTTCAAAAATCCTATCGTTAGCGCTGAGTTGCACGCAGAACTAAAGAAAACTTATCCAGATCTGGTTAGTTTTTCGGCGTCGCAAGGCATCAAGTTGGCGGCTGGCTGGTTGATCGAAAAAGCTGGTTGGAAGCACAAATCAATTAAAGGTGTTCGTGTGCATCAAAGTCAGGCGCTTGTGGTTGTGAACCCTGAGCATCGTGCAGGGCAGGATGTTCTCGAGTTTGCAGAAGCAATTCGAGAAGATATCTCCTTAAAATTTGGCGTTAAGCTGGAGATCGAGCCGAGAATCTATTAGGGAGTATTTTTGGTATTTAAACGAGCGCGGGTGTTGTGGTGGCCGCTCAACTTGAGCTGTTTTATCGGTTTGGAAATCGTAACGATTCTTATTCGCGAGCAAAAGCGCCTAGTTTCCCACTTCAATTGTTAACATTCTGTAATGGTGAAACTGATCGTGACACGGTCAGTAATAAGGTTAGATTAGACTCTAAACGACTTCGCTTTCCGACTATGACAGAATTCCTAGATAAAAAGCCCTTTCGGGGCACGCCTGCTGTGCAACTAAGTAGCTTGTTTTCGCTACTTTTTTTTGCCCTGTTCATCAGCTTTAGCCTTGCTGGTGCGGCCAATGCGCAAGAGGCGAAAGGTGGTTGGTCGATTGACTCTAAAGCTAATTTGCAGGCGACTGACGAAGCGTTAGAAACGGAAACTAAAGAGAGCGAGGAGCAGGCGGCTGTTGAAGCATCAGAGGAAGCTGAGCTTGTAGAACAGGAGTCGTCTAACGCTGAACCTGAAATCGAGTCTGAAAGCCAGCTTGCAAATACTGCCACGAATGATGACGCGATTGAAGATGAAGCTTCAATTGATGCAATCAATGAGAGCGAGCCTGTCGAATCCGATTCTGAGAGTTTTGCTGAGGAAACGCCAGAAGCCGCTAAAACGCTAACCAATGAGCAGAATTCAAGAATTAAGACCACGCCGGTTGTCGACCTGGATCCTCAATTAAAGGATAATTTAGAGCGTCAATTCCAACGCATTCGTGAAATCCAGGAAAACCACGACGCGTTTAGTGAAAAACTAGGTGAGGCGTATCTCAGTTATGGAGAGGCGCTTAAACAAGCTGGTAGGCTTGATGAGGCGCAGTCCATGTACGAAAACGCACTGCACATCACCAAAATAAACAACGGTGTAAATAGTATAGAGCAGCGGCCAATGCTACGTGCGATGTTCGAGATGAACGCAGCATTGGGCATGACCGATAAAATGGAAGAAAACGTCAAGCGAACCATTTGGCTGGAGAAGAATTTTCCGGACGACAGAGATGATCAATCCTTTGATATGGTTGTTCGCTTAGGCAATCACTATTTAGATCGATATCTCTATCGGCCAACGGCGAGCGAAACCAACTTGGCTTACCTAGATCAAGCTATACGTTACCTCAGCTACGCCGTAGAACGTTATGGCGACTATCCGATGGATGAGTTGTTTATGCCCTATGGAGAACTCGCGTTAACCCACTTTTTGCGGAGCAAAATCCAAATAGAAGTCAGTCGGCCTACGTTAAACGAGTCGAGGCAAAGGAAGCTATCCGAGTTTGATCGGATAGAGCCGGTACGTACCTCAAATAATTCTTTTGGTGCCGCGGAGCGCTATTTGACTCAATACTTGTTAAAAGCCAGAGATGAAGGGCGCGACGAAGATATCACCACGGCTTTGCTAAACTTGGCCGACCTGAATTTATTATTTGGTCGACGCGTTGGTGCCGCTCAATATTATGAGTTGGCTTGGCAGCATGCGCAAAATTTGCCGGCGGAGCATTCCGTTGTCGTTGGCTTTGATCAACCTGAGGCGTTACCGTCTTTTAAATACGCACTGGATCGAGACGAAGTAGATAGCCATTACGAAACGGTATATGTGCCGCTTACGTTTAATTTAGACGCCGAAGGCCGAGTAAAAGGGTTCGCAGAAGCCAGCGCCGATGCACCATATCCAGATTTAGTTAAGCGCGCGAAGCGCGCAGCGAAGCGAATGCTATTTCGGCCGGTAATAGAAAATGGCAAAATGATCGCAACTAGTGACATTAATCATGATATTAAAGTATTGGTGCGACGTAAAAACACCGATCGGGGTTAACTTAACAGACACAAATATT
>CALKRK010000127.1 GCA_937989675.1 uncultured Arenicella sp.
TAATACTGGTACCAAGAAGAGAGAATATTCAAGAATTATTCGAACTCACTAACGAGGACCAAACCCAGGCATACCGTGAGTCGATACTAATATCCAAACTCATCATGAACTTGTTTGAAGGAGACAAGCTAAATACAGGCGCAATCGGCAACCTAGTTCCGCAACTGCATTTGCACCACGTTGTGCGTTACAAAAGCGACCCGTGTTGGCCACAACCCGTATGGGGCAATCTGACCGAACACCCGTATGCTATAGAAGAACGCAAGCTGGTTTGCCAGAATATCAGCGACGCATTGCAAAACCGTATTGGAGGATTTAGGCCGCACTAATATTCGCTTACGCCCAATATTAAACTTGATTGAAACTCATCGGTTTGCTTCAATAGAGACAGGAAAATAATGCGCCTTCAAGGATTTCACAAAGTGGAGCGCATCTCTCGTTCAACTCCATTTTTTGCACCCGCTTATGCACGCATTTGATTTCAAGACACGCCTTACCCACGCAATACCTCGTTCAGCCCTACGCGCCCTAGCCATACTAATGCTGTTTGGCTGCACATTACCGGTAATGGCCAATACTCATATACCGGCAGAAGCATTTGGTCGATTGCCGGATGTATCGCAGCTTACGCTTTCACCAAATGGCGAAAAGGTTGCCTCGCTTGTGAGAGTCGAAACCAACAAAGTTAAGGGCGTAGTGGTAAATATTGCCAACTTAAAAACCAATGATAGAAAAATTGTACTATCCACTGATAACAGCAAGTTTGTTATCGGCTGGATGGCCTGGCAAGGCAACGACACTCTTCTGCTAAGCACGTTTTACCCAGCTCGTTTTTATCAAACCCCAGTTACCGCGACTCGCTTACTTCGAATCGACGTCAATAGCGCCGAGGTTAAGTCAGCTATCCCGACCAGGCTCTTTCGCAGGCTTGACTATGTACCCTTCATTCAAGATAACGTAATCGATTTTTTACCAGACAACCCGGACGAAATATTAGTGTCGTTGCGCACCAGCAATGACGTGAGCAGTGAGGTATACCGAATTAATCACACAAAGGGCAAAGCCAAACGAGTTCATCACCAACGTGCCAACACACTAAACTGGACGACCGATCGACAGAACGAGCTCAGAATCGCACGTTACTTTGACGACACCACCATTCGTTACGACATCAAAGAACAACAACAAAAGTCACCATGGAAAACCCTGTTCGAATATGAAGTTTTCAGCCAAAACAAAAAGCGCCCGCTTGGGTTTGGCCATGACCCTAATACGCTTTACTATTTAGGCTTACATGAAGGGTTCGACGCGGTTTTCAAACTCGACCTATCTGCGCCCAACTCGGCCCCGACGCTAGTCTATTCACGCGACGGCAACGACGTACACGGCTCACTTATCTATTCCTTCAAGAACAAGCGGGTCGTCGGCCTGCGTTACGCTCTCGATGGCGGTTATATTTTTTGGGGCGAGGAACACAAAACCATACAAGATTCGATTAACGCTGCACTCCCGGAGACTCGTAATAAAATCATCGGCTTTAGCCGTGACGAGCGGCGTTTGCTCATATTAGCAACCAGCGACACAGACGCTGGAAGCTATTTTTATTGGGATCGCGATAAACGCACAATGACCAATATTGCATATAGCTATAAGGCTCTACCCCCAGAACAAATGAGCGACAAAGAGCACATCAGCTATGAAGCTCGAGATGGCTTGCGCATATCCGGGTACTTAACGCGCCCAGCGTCAGCCGAACAAGCCGGGCCAGCCATCATATTCCCTCACGGAGGGCCAATTAGTTACGACGGAAAAGGCTTCGATTACTGGACGCAGTTTTTTGCCAGCAAGGGCTACAGCGTGCTACAAATGAATTTTCGCGGCTCTTACGGCTATGGCCATGATTTTATGAAGTCGGGCCTTAAAGATTGGGGCGGAAAAATGCAGACAGATGTAGAAGATGGTACTCGATGGCTTATCGAAGAAGGCATCGCAGACCCAGATAAAATTTGCATCGTCGGCGCCAGCTATGGTGGTTACGCGGCGTTAATGGAAGCCGCAAATGATCATGGTTTGTATCAATGTGCGGTTAGCTTTGCTGGTGTTACAGACTTACCTCACCTAGTCGATAATTCAAGAAAATATATTAACCATAAGGTTGTCAGAGAGCAGATTGGATCAAAGCGCAAAAAACTAAAACAAACCTCTCCGGTCAACAGAGCGAAAGACATCAATATCCCAATTTTACTAGCGCACGGAACCAAAGACTTACGTGTTCCGATTACTCAAGGCCGGCGCATGCACAAAAGACTTAACAGGGCCGGCAAAGAAGTAAGGTATTTAGAGTTTGATGACGGTAACCACTTTTTAAGTAATGAAGAGCATCGAGTCGAGTTTTTTAAGAATATGGACAACTTTCTCTCGAAGCACTTGGACTAAACGCTTCGAGCAAATATCAGTGTGAAAGTGTTAAGCCGCTAGCTACCCCTACTCGTCCAGCATACCCAGAAATTCCTCGCCGCATGCTTCAAGTTTGACTTGCCCCGCCATACCTAATCTGAGAACTCTCAGCATTCAAGCTTAGACTAAGCCCCTTGCAGGCGATGCTATAGGGGAGTAGTTACAATTCTTATCCAGAAATATCTTGGAAGGCCGCATGGGTCTCTCGATAAGCTGGTCGTTGCCGAATACGCGTTACATAGTTAGCAACCTTAGGCGATGCATCAATCATATTAAAGGCCATTGAGGAGTCCAACAAGCCTCCAAAAACGACGTCTACAGCCGTGAATTGCTTGCCGAGCGCCCAGCCAGTTTCAGGTGTCATTGCCTCTATAGCTGTTAGCACTCGAAGCATGTCCCCCCATCCAGCCGACCTTGGCTCGGGGTGCTCTATTCCTGAGACTGCGAGAGAAAGCGCAGGCTCAATTGTATTGCCAGCAAAAAACAAGTAGCGATAATAAGTCGCGCGGTCAGGAGATTCTATTTCAGGTGCAAGCCTTTTCGCCGGAAATCTGTCAGCGAGGTATGCACAGATGGCTGCCACCTCCGTAATCACCTTTTCATTATCCACGAGCACAGGGACCTTACCCATTGGATTGATTTTCCGAAACTCCGGGAAATCATTCTCGCCAGAATCAAAGTCGATGATGATTTGTTCGTGCTGAACATCAAGTTCTTTTAACATCCAGTCAGTGGTGACCGCTCTGCTCATTGGGTTGTAATAGTGCTTCATGTTTGGAATTCCTCGTAACCATATGTGATGTTGAATGATGCATTTTCTGTCTTGGACGATTTCCATCTGAACTGGAATATTGCCACTGGTTCGAAGTGTATGGTGATTTATGCCGTCAAATGGCATATTAAAGCCATGACAAACAATAGCTTTAGAAACCGCGCTGAGCGGCGCGACCGTCTTATCGGCCTGCTTCGATCTGAGGATTACTGGAAGACCTCTGAATTACGCGAGCACTTGGGTGTAAGTCAACGGACATTGATGCGAGAGCTGTCAGAGCTAAGGCATGCCGGCTATCCCATTGAATCGGATAGAGGCCGCGGGGGAGGTATTCGCTTGAACGGCAGGTGGGGAATTGAGCGCCTCAATTTAAGTCATCAGGAGGTAGTTGAACTGATACTTTCTTTGGCGATTATGGAATCCCTACAATCACCACTCCTAACGAGCAACCTTAGAGCTATCAAGCAGAAACTTTTCCAAGCCTTCCCTCAAAAGCAGCGGACCGCAGTTAGCAATATCCGCAAACGCATAATGATTGGTGACAATGCGAAAGCAAATATAGTCTCTCACTACCAAGCACCAAAAAAGCGAATTTCCGAAAGCATAGCGGAATCATTTTTGCGACAAAACTGCTTGGAAATAGAATATCAATCCGAGGCAGGAGAGCAAACCCTGCGAGTAATTGAAGCCCAGTTCATACTTCTAAACTGGCCTATATGGTACATCATCGCTTGGGATCACCTGCGGTCGTCATCCCGTGTGTTCCGAATAGATCGAATAAAAAATGCTCGAATCGTTGATTACAACTTCCAACTTCGCCAAAAACGGTTATTCACTGATATTTACGCTCCGTTCTATCAAACTATTTAGGCGTAGCTGGTTTAGACCTCACTGTTCTAACGTGGTAGCGGTCGAATAAACGATTGGATCACAGCTAAAAAGACTCAACAGGACCAACAAAGAAGTAAGGTATTTAGAGTTTGATGACGGCAACCATTTTTTAAGCAATGAAGAGCATCGAGTCGAGTTTTCTACGATTACGGATAGCTTTCTCTCGAAGCTCTTGGACTAAACGCTTCGAGGAAATTTGAGTGCGAAGGTGTTTAGCCGCTCGCTACCGGTACTCGTCTAGTACACTCAGAAATTCTTCCCCGAATTTCTCAAGTTTGACTTGCCCAACGCCATTGACCGATAAAAGCTCAGAATTGCTTTGTGGGCGATACTGAACCATCTCCATTAACGTGGCGTCGTGAAAAATATGAAACGGCGGCACACCGAGGTCATCCGCTAAAGATTTACGTAACGCTTTCAGTGCTTCCCAAAGCTCTTCATCAGCCGCATCGACTTTCAATGCAGGCCGTTTTTGCCTAGCCGGTTTAGCACCGACTGTGTCCTCTCTTAGAAATAAACTGATCTCGCCTTTCAGTAAACCACGAGCACGTTCAGTCAGCTGTATGGCGCCGTATTGCTCATCATTTACCACCAAATAGCCTTGCACAATAAGCTGCCGAATAATTGAACGCCATTGTTTATCGCTATGATGCGCACCAAGCCCATAGGTGCTGAGCTTCTGATGGCCGAACTGATTAATTTTCGCCGTGTCCTTTCCCCGCAGCACGTCGATCACATGACCAGAGCCAAATCGCTGCCCAGTTCGGTAGATATTTGAAAGTAGCTTTTGAGCGTCTTCGGTGGCATTCCAGGTTTTGGGAGGGTTCAAGCACACATCGCAGTTACCGCATGCCCCTTCGAATTCCTCGCCGAAATATCTCAACAGCGCCCGCCGCCTACAAGTAGTTGACTCGCACCAGCCCAGCAGGCTCTCGATTTTCGAGCGTTCAATCTTCTTATGCTGGTCAGCGGCGCTGGAGTCCTGCACCATCTTGATAATACGCATTACATCTTGCAAGCCATACACCATCCACGCTGCGCTTGGCCGACCATCGCGGCCTGCTCGCCCAGTCTCTTGATAGTAGGCTTCCATGCTTTTGGGCAAATCGAGATGCGCAACAAACCTCACATCAGGCTTATCAATTCCCATACCAAATGCAATGGTTGCCACCATGACAACGGCATCTTCACGTAGGAATCGCCGTTGATGTTCAGCTCGCTCCTGCGTACTCAAGCCGGCATGATATGGCAAGGCGGTAACGCCTCGCTGCTGCAACCAAGCAGCGATTCCGTCAACGCGATTGCGCGACATGCAGTAAACAATCCCCGCCTCGTTTTTATGGTCCTGTAAAAAACTCAATAATTGAGCTTTAGGGTCGCCTTTCTCCTTAACGGTGTAAGCGATGTTTGGGCGATCGAAACTACTCACGAATACGCTTGGCTTGAATAAAGCCAAACGCATCTTAATTTCTTCTCGAGTGCGCTCATCAGCCGTAGCCGTAAGTGCGATTCTCGGCACATTTGGAAACGCATGCTGCAACACATGCAAACCTAAATAATCTGAACGAAAATCATGCCCCCATTGCGAGACACAGTGCGCCTCATCAATGGCGATCAACGATACGTCAACCGACCGCAATCGCTCTAGAGTGCTTTCTTGCAGCAAGCGCTCTGGCGCTATATATAACATATCAAGCTCGCCATCATAGATAGCGCGCATAACCTGACTGTGCTCTTCACGACTTAGCGTGGAATTCAAAAACGCCGCCCTAAGCCCAAGCTGCTGTAGCGCTGAAACCTGATCCTGCATTAACGCAATCAACGGCGATACAACAATCGCCATGCCGTCGCGCACTAGGCCGGGTATTTGATAACACAACGATTTTCCACCGCCGGTCGGCATCAACACTAAGGAATCAGCGCCATCAAGAGTGTTCTCGATCACCTCTCTTTGCAGGCCACGAAACTCCGTGTAACCAAAGGTATGTTTTAAAATTTCTTCTGCGCGGTTTATCATAACGGTCCGTATTATTGATCTAACTTCAGAGCGCTCATTGGCTGTTGAGTATGCCGACGGAATGCGCTGTATTCAAGACCCGAAAACGTTAAGCTGGTAATTATGTCTCGTTGGCGCCCACCCTCTCCAAAATCTTCCGCAATCATTACGCCTGACGGCTACGCGAAACTCGAAAAAGAAGTCAAAGAACTGTGGGCCAAGCGGCGAATTGTTAACGATGCCCTCGCGGCAGCGGCAGCGGAAGGAGATCGCAGTGAAAATGCTGAGTATCAGTACAGAAAAAAGGAACAGGCCGGAATTGACCGCCGGATCCGCTACCTGCAAAAACGGCTCCCCGACCTAAAAGTGGTCGACCAAGTTGGCGATAGGAATAAAATTTTCTTTGGCGCCTCAGTAATACTAGAGAAAAGCGCAGAAGAGACTGTACGCTATCGTATTGTCGGACCAGACGAAACAGACACTCGAAACGGCGACATCAGCATCGACTCGCCACTAGCAAAGGCTCTGCTAAAAAAGGAAGTCGACGACGATATTAGCGTCAAAATTGGGGACGACCAGATCGAGTATACGGTGCTTGAAATACGATACTAAATGCGAGTTAGTCGCAATTTCCAGACAGAATCAGTACATTTTGGCCCGATGACGACCTTATCTTGTTGAAAATCATTAAGTTTTAGTTACACGTCTAAAATAGTCGTGTACTAATCGATTTTTTTTGATATAAATAGGTTGTCGACGCGGAATGAACGAGCCGCCGAGACATGTTGTTTTTCATTTGAAAACCAAGCTAAATATACCCCACCCCTACACTATTTAGTTTGTTTTAAGCGCTTCGGCCCTATACCGAAGCGCTTTTTTTATGCCTGTTGGGTTCTTTTTTAAGCGCGCGCTTTAGCGCGCTTGAGCTGAGGGCTCTTATTAAACGCACGCCTTTGCGCGCTTGGGCTGAGGGCTCTTATTAAGCGCACGCCTTTGCGCGCTTGGGCTGAGGGCTCTTATTAGGCGCACGCCTTAACTCGCTTGGGACTCGGTCGCCTGTTTTGGCGTTCAATTATTGGCTTTTTTACTGAGATTTGCGAACCAAGGTGATGAATTCATTTGTTTTTGTGCCAAACAGTTGCTTTTCTAGTTGCTCATCAAAACCCCTTTC
>CALKRK010000128.1 GCA_937989675.1 uncultured Arenicella sp.
TGATCGTTTAGAAGTGACCTCATCATTCTCTGCAGTTGGGTCGACGATGCTGGCTTATGGAGTAGTAAAGCATCGGCGGCTTGTGCCTCGATGATGCGCTCTTTGCCGGTATCGCCGGTGATGATGATAGCTGGAATATGTATACCTGTTTGGGCACGTATGTCATCGATGGCTTCTCGGCCAGTCTTGCCTTCACGCAGCCGATAATCAACAAGCATTAAATCGATATCGTGACCATCGATCATCGATAACGCTTCCGCGGCGGATTCGGCACTCATACTTTTGCACTCCCAACTAAGCATTAAACTATGCATTGACGCTCGAATTCTAGGGTCGTCGTCAATGATTAGAATGGAGCGCCCGGCAAAGTCTGTGGGCGATAGATGCTCTGGCAGATCCTCGATTACTTCGGCGTCAGATGCAGGCAATTCGAAGCGGAATACTGTTCCTCTACTTACGGTCGAATGCACTGTAATTTCTGTGTCGAGCGTTTTGGCTAAGCCTTGCGCAATCGCTAAGCCCAAACCAAACCCTTTGCGTGCATCTCGTTCAGGATTTTTGAGCTGCTTGAACTCGCGAAAAATATCATCAATTTTTTCTTCTGGAATTCCTACGCCGGTATCCCATACTTCAATAACAAGCCGTTTTGGAGCTCGAAAGCGACAAGCCACCAATAGACCGCCCTCGCTTGTGTAGCGAATGGCGTTAGCAATTAGATTACGCAAAATAAGTTCGGCAATAAACGGGTCAGAGTGCGCTGCGGCGATGGTCTCTCGTGTGCGATAAATGAGGCCTTGTTCATCGGCCGTGGGAGCAAGTTCGCTCTCGAGCTTATTAAATAAGGTTTGTACTAGAAATGGTTTTGGCTCTGAGGAAATAGCACCAGCGTCCAGCTTCGAAATATTGAGAAGCGAATCCAACATGCTACGCGTGGAATCAACGGCAGACATCATGTGATCTTGAATTTCTGCTTGTTGAGTGTCGAGCTTAGTACTTGCGAGCGTCTCGGTTAAGAGGCCCAAGGCATGTAGTGGCTGGCGTAAATCGTGGCTTGCTGACGCCAAAAAGACAGACTTAGCTCTGTTGGCTTCATCTGTTTGGGTAAGTGCGGTTCGCAGCTTACGTATCAAACCATCGTTCTCAAACCGTAGGACTACCGAATTACGTATGGTTGAGTGTAATTTAATCGCGAAAATACTCAGCGTTACTGCGAGTAGAGCAATGCCAGCGGCTAGGCCATGATCGATCGCTTCATCACGTAATAGTAGGCTTACGATTAGGGCAATTAAGTGGGGTGTATTAAAGCTGAAGAATACCGGGAGCCAGCAAGATTGCATTGCAACACTGCCCGCAGCAACACCAGAGCATGCAAAAATGATTAGCATGGTAATCTCGGGTGATGCGCTTGGTAAAAACCAAATTGGTAACAGCGCAAAAATGGCGCCATTGAAAGCGGCCATGAATGTTTCAAGTGCGCCGTCCCGGCGTGGGCTATCAATAGGCTTGTCTAAGAAAAATAGAAAGCGAATGGCGCCGATGGTGTTCAGTATTAATAGCACGCCGGCCCAAGTCAGAATCCGTGTGCTGTCTTCCGAGCGAATGCTGATTAGATAGGCGGTCAGAATGATGACAAGCGAATACGATAAGACACCCCAGCGCAGGTTCTGCTGAAACATTCTGAGCTGTTCACGTTGGATGACCATATTGGGAACAGGTGAAAATCGTTTCATCAGACAGGTCCTTGTGCGGTTTCTCGACTATGCAACGCTGAGCGATAAACTTAGCTGGTGATACCTTCGCGCTGAGCGATCAGAATGGCTTCGGTTCTATTTGACGCGCCAAGTGCAGACAGAATGGCTGAAACATGCACTCTCACGGTGTTTTCAGACATTTCCAATTCTCGAGCTATCAATTTATTGGGTTTGCCCTCACATAGGTAGATCAATACTTCGATTTGTCGAGGGGTTAGGGTGGTGCTCAATCCAGTTTGTTCGCTGACGCCTTCTAACTCAACGTCTTCTGGGAAGCAGGTTGCCCCGCCCAATACAGCCGTGATGGACGAGACGATTTCGTCGGCCAGTGCCGCTTTGTTCAAAAAGCCCGAGGCACCAAGGGTTTTGGCGTCTTTAATTGAGCGATCGTCAGAGCTGGCCGACAGAATAATAATTGGTACACCTGCGAACTTGTCTTTAATCGGTTTAATTCCATCAATGCCATTTAAACCAGGCAAGTGGATATCCAGTAGCACCACATCAACCCCTGATTCATTAAAATCAAAAGCCTCCTTCACTGATTCAGCTTCAGAAACGCCGCGAGCTTGACCAACCTGAGTCAAGATCATCTGCATGCCCGTGCGAAACAACGCGTGGTCATCAACAATCAATACGTGTTTATCTTTCATAGTAAGTTTCCAACCCGGTTAGCCAAACAATGTGGGTTACTGCCCGTTAGTTTACACGCCTTGCGCAGACTAAATAGCGAGATTTCCCATTGTTTTAGTTATGTTTTTAAGGGTACAACTATTTCTAGTTTATTGATCTAGTACATTTGGATTAGTCCATCTGTGCTAGAGACAAAAGAGCGGTGTTCGCCCTAAACTGCTCCCCATACTGATAAGCAAATCGATCGCTTATTAACGATTACTAGCGTGAAAGAATAACAAAAAGTGAAACAAGAACTAGAAAAATCGGATCAGCACAGCATGGCGGCGAACGCGCAGCCATTGCCGTTGGAATCGGACTTGGGAACCCCGGTTGCAGGGCGAGTTAGACATAATTTTTCGGAATCCGCAATCTTCGTTGTACCTGAAGGGGTCAGCGAAATACGTATTTTTGCGGTTGGAGCCTCCGGTGGGTCCGGTAACGGATTCGGAGTGCTCCTAAATAACGGCGGCGATGGAGGAACCGCTGTGTCGAATGTTCACGTAAGTTCAGGTGAGTCACTGGACATATTTGTGGGTGTTCCTGGCCAGGATGGCAAACTGCCGGAGGGCGGAGAAGGCGGCTGTTCTGCTTCAGGGTTTGAGGGTGGAACAGCTGCTTCAGGGAAAGCTGGCGGTGGCGGCGGTGGCGGTGGTGCCAGTGGCGCTATCCGCGTTCGTGGTGACGAAGTATTAGTTGTTGCGGGCGGCGGCGGTGGAGGCTGTGGTGTTGGAAATGGCGGGTTGATAGGAAAAGGGGGTGCCGGAGGGTCTTTTGGCACTAACGGGCGGGGATTGTCGCCCGGTAAAGTTAGGCATGGCAGTGGCACACGAGGTGGAGACGGCCCACAAGACTCCGAGCTTGGAAGCGGTGGAGGCGGTGGCGGTATCTACGGGGGAGGTGCTGGGTCTGGTCATGACTTAACTGACAGTGGTGGCGGTGCTGGAGGCACCGGTACTCTGGACGGAGGAATTAGCTCAAATGGAGGGGGTAGTGATCACGGTCGTGTTGTGATCTCTTATGATGATCCAAATGATGCTAAAAACTCTGAGTAGGCGTTAAATACCTGTTCAGGAGCTTCCACCTGCGGATAATGTCCGATAGTTGGAAGCTCCTTCAGGTGATCTAAACGGCATTCGAGCTCTTTATACCGGACCACCAAATGAGACCCTGAGACAGGGTCAACCGAACCATTGATAAGGCTTATCGGAATTGGGGACGATTGTAGGGCGTTGACCCATCGAGCGCGATGTTGCCGCCGGTCCAAAATATAGGTCATCAAATTGTGGAACAGGTGCCGCCCTTCATTGTAGTTAATAACACTCCAAAACTCTTCAAGTTGTTGCTGAGTAGGTTTCGTTTCGGCGCCGAATACTTTTGAAAATGAGCGGCTGAACTGTTTAAAGCCGGTCAAATGGTTGATGAATTTGCCCATAGGGCTAAGCATTAGCTTTTGAATTAGCAGTGCTTTGTGTGTTTCTGGAAATAGCCCACCATTTAAAAAGCAACAACTCAGTTGTGTACCTTTTCCTGTTCCATCTATTTGCCTTGCTAACAACTCTTGTTCGACTGACACGCCATAGTCGTGCGCGAGAACGTGATAGCTTGTTAGATTAAGCTCCTCGATGAGTGCCTCAACCAAATCCGCTTGTTTATGGATGGTGTAGTCGCGCCGGTTTGGTTTATCGGAAAAACCAAAACCCAGCATGTCTAAACTAACTAGGCGGTAGTTTTCGAGTAGTTGAGCCCATATTGAGTCCCAATCCCAGCTTGATGTTGGAAAGCCGTGAATCAGAACAATAGTTGGTTTCGCATGATCCCCTTCGTCGATGGTGAAGATTGAATGCCCGCAAAGCGTTCTAAGAGAGCCTCGACCTCGCCAACTCGCGAGCTCAGGGTGTTTACTTGGAGAGAGAGGCATATCGATGTTTCCACAGTTATTGGGGGCAAAGTCAGTTTCTCTTAACTTGAACTTGACGTCAAGTTCAAGTTAAGAGAAACTGCGAGGTTCTGACTCTATTACTTTAGCCTCTATGAAAACATTGCCAACCCAACAAAGAGCATTGCAAAAGCGGCAAGCCTTAATAGCGGCCGCCGTCAGAGAGTTTTCCAGCGCGGGTTTTGAAGTAGCCACAGCAAAGTCGATCGCGGCGGAAGCGGGCGTCGCAACCGGTACTTTCTATCAGTACTTTGAGAATAAGAATGACATTTTGCGTGTCATAGCAGCGCAACGTTTCGAGTATCTACATGAAGAGATACCACTGTTGCCGTTTGAGGAACTAGAGTCACAATCAAGCGGCGCGACACGAGCAGAGACCATTCCTTCCTTATTTGAGAAGACCTTGCGTTTGGTTTTTGATTTTCATGCACAAGAGCCGGCGTTACACCAAGTTTTGGAGCAACGCCGAGAATTAGACCCTGAACTCAGAGATATTATGCGAGAAGGTGAGGCAGTGTTGCAGGGGCGAGTACTTGATTTTGTAGAGAGTCAGGCTATTGCCAATGCAGCCATTGTGGCGACCAACCTTTACTCCATGGCTGAGGGAATTGTGCACAGGCACGTGTTTGATCAAACCGAGTTTGATTCTGAATTGGTCTTACACATAGGTGCCAAGATGTTGGCTTGCTACTTTGAAAACTCGGCTTTAAAACCCAACCCCTAACTACTCATGCAAACCATGAATTCAAACTACGATATCCTAATACACAACGCTCGTGTATTTAATAACGGCGAGTCGCCGGTGACCGAAGACATTGCCATTTTAAACGGGCGTATTGTTGCGCGAGGGCGTAATTTGGACGCAGGTAAGACCGCTAATGTGGTCGATGCAACTGGGCTGTGGGCGATGCCAGGCCTATTTGATATTCATACTCACTACGATCTAGAGCTTGAGGTGTCACCAGGCTTGCCAGAATCAACCCGTCACGGAACAACGACTGTGGTGATCTCCAACTGCAGTTTAGGCTTGGCTTACGGCAACCAACGTCGTGATGGTTATGATCCAATCGTTGATTGCTATGCGCGAGTTGAAAACATGCCGAAATCGGTGCTTCGTGCCTGTGCGGATAAGGTAGATTGGTCAACACCACAAGAGTACCTGGAGCATCTTGATCAGCTGAATCTAGGGCCGAATGTGATAACCATGATTCCGCATTCAATGCTACGTATAGAGTCGATGGGCTTCGAAGCAAGTATCAACCGGCAGCCGTCGCAAACCGAAATCGATGATATGCGTGAGCGGCTCCGGGATGGACTAAAGATGGGTTATGCTGGATTCTCCACAGACGCGCTGCCGTTTCACTATTTAGCCAATCAGCCAAACTGTCATAAGACAATTCCAACTCAGTTTGCTAAGTACGACGAAATTAAACAACTAACTCAAATCGTGCGCGAGGAAGGTGCGCTGTGGCAAGCCACGCCGCCCAAAGATCGACCACTTGAAGTGTTTAAAACCTTTCTTCTTTCGTCTGGACGATTGCATGGCCGAGCTTTAAAAACAACGGTTGTTGCGGCACTGGATGTGGCCGCCAATCGGAATCTTATTAAGCTCACTCGGCTGCTAAATAAAGTTATAAACTCATCGTTTTTTAAGGGGCAGTTTTACATGCAGGCCTTGGGTGCGCCGTTCAAAATATGGTCCGATGGCGCGGTAACGCCCATCGCTGAAGAGATACCCGAGCTTCGAGCGTTAAATGAAACTGATTTAGAAGACCGCGCAGCCCGTCAAAAAATTCTGCAAGACCCCGACTACATCAAAGTATTTAGAAAAATGTGGATGAAGGGGAAAGAGGGGTTCGGAGTGGCTCGGCTCAAGCGCATATTAAGAATTGAAGACTACGCATTTGATCGCGACCTTGAAACCATGACTGTCGATGTTTGCCCTCTAAAGGGTTGGGAAGGAATGACATTTCAGACCTTGCTTGAGAGAGTGTTTGCAGTGAGAAAAGGTGAGCTTGATAGTGGCGTAAGTGATGATGAGCGTAAGCTGATTCAAAGGGACTTTTTTTGGGTGGCCGATGAAGCTGATTTTGTGCTGCAAATGTTGCGCACCTTCGACACTGATTTATCTTGGTTCACGATTACCGCTAACCGAGATATGAAGACGGTTCGTAAATTGTTAATGGACCCAACCTTACTGCCAGGGTTTAACGATAGTGGTGCTCATTTGACCAATATGGCTTTCTACGACGTTAACCTGAGGAGCCTAAAATTAGCCGCCGAAGGTGGTGAAGATGATGCGAACTACATGGTTAAGCGCCTTACCAAAGATGCCGCCGATGTGTTTGGTGTTGATCGAGGAACTATTTATGAAGGTGATGTTGCCGACCTTATTTTGGTTGACCCAAAGCAGCTCGCACGCTACGACGGAGAAGCGAATATCCAGCGTATTTACCGAGAGGAGTTTCAGCATCAACAGCTAGTGAATCGCTCTGATAGTGTTGTTCCCCTAGTGTTAATCGCTGGTAAAGTCGCGTGGCAGGGTGACGCCTTTAGCGAAAGTCTAGGTAAAGAGAAAATGGGTGGTTTACTGAAGCCGACTGGTATTGCCGCTTAAAGTTGAGCCGGCCTTCCGCGAGCAACTCTTGTATAGATCTGGGCTCTATCTGACAAATACACCACGAGGTTTGAATTAGACCTGACAGTCGGCTATTTACAATTTATCTATTGGATGCGCGATCGTAACAACAGAACCGC
>CALKRK010000129.1 GCA_937989675.1 uncultured Arenicella sp.
CTTACTGAGCCAGATCACGGTTCTGACCCTTCCAGTATGGCGACTCGAGCCAAAGCGGTTGACGGTGGTTATGAATTAAGCGGCGCAAAAATGTGGATATCCAACTCACCAATTGCGGATGTCTTTGTGGTGTGGGCTAAAACCGAGGACGGCGTTGTGCGGGGTTTTATTCTTGAGAAAGGTGCGGATGGCCTGAGTGCCCCAAAAATAAACGGCAAGCTGTCATTGCGTGCCTCGGTTACCGGTGAAATCGTAATGGACCGGGTATTTGTGCCGGAAGAAAATCGGTTACCCAACGTTGAAGGCTTGAAAGGCCCGATGTCTTGCTTGAATAGCGCGCGTTTGGGCATTTCCTGGGGTGCGTTAGGCGCGGCAGAAGCATGCTGGCATGCAGCACGGCAATACACCTTAGACCGCTCCCAGTTTGGTAGACCTCTGGCGGCGAACCAACTCATTCAAAAGAAGCTAGCTGACATGTTGGCTGAGATCAGTTTGGGCTTGCAAGGCTGTTTACGCGCAACGCGGTTAAAAGAAGACGGCAAGCTGGCGCCCGAGCTTATTTCTCTATTAAAACGTAACTCTTGTGGCAAGGCTCTAGAAATTGCTCGCCACGCGCGTGACATGCATGGCGGTAATGGCATCTCTGAGGAGTTTCCAGTGATGCGCCACATGGTCAACCTTGAAACCGTCAATACTTACGAAGGCACCAATGACATCCATGCTTTGATCTTGGGCCGTGCACAAACAGGCATTCAAGCCTTTTACTAATCACAACGACCTACTTACCTCAAAACTATGATGAATATCGAATCTGTATTGGCCTCCTTGAGTTTGAACGAAGCAAAAACACAAGCTGGCAATTTGCTGGTAACCAGCCCAACCAACGGTGAAACGATCGCTAAGGTTGCGATGCACAATTCAACGCAAGTAGGTGAGGCAATTACGCAATCAAAGGCCGCGTTTAACGAATGGCGCAACGTGCCCGCACCAAAACGTGGTGAGCTGGTGCGTGTATTAGGCAATAAGCTGCGAAATCACAAAGAAAGTCTGGGCGCGCTGGTCTCCATGGAGTGCGGCAAAATCTATCAAGAGGGTCTGGGCGAAGTACAAGAGATGATCGACATTTGTGACCTCGCTGTTGGTTTGTCGCGTCAATTATTTGGTTTAACGATCGCGTCTGAGCGCCCTGGTCATAAAATGACTGAAAGTTGGCACCCGATTGGCCCTGTTGGAATTATTTCCGCATTCAATTTTCCTGTAGCAGTTTGGTGTTGGAACTCGGCGCTAGCATTGGTATGTGGTAATAGTGTTATTTGGAAGCCGTCTGAAAAGACGCCACTCACAGCCTTAGCTTGCCAAGCCATATTTGATGAAGCGGCGGCCGAAGTGGGCGATATTCCTGAAGGTTTGTCGCAAGTCATCATCGGCCACGCGGATGTTGGGGAACAATTAGTAAACGACACTCGTGTACCTGTAATCAGTGCAACTGGCAGTACTGCGATGGGGCGAAAAGTTGGTCCAGCCGTGGCGGCGCGCTTCGGGCGCTCGATTCTCGAGTTAGGCGGCAACAATGCCATTATTGTGGCGCCCAGCGCGGACCTTGATATGGCGGTAAGAGCGATTTTGTTTGGCGCGGTTGGAACCGCTGGCCAACGGTGCACCACCACCCGTCGATTGTTTGTGCATGATTCGGTGTATGACGATTTAGTTTCGTCGCTCAAAAAGGCATACCAAGGTATTCGTGTTGGCGACCCTATGCACGAGGATACTTTGGTTGGCCCGCTTATCGATAAGCAATCGTATGATGCCATGCAGGCCGCATTGGATTTAGCCATGATGAATGGTGGGAAGGTTGTTGGCGGCGAACGGGCTTTGCAGGAAACTTACCCGAACGCCTACTATGTAAACCCGGCAATTGTTGAAATGCCCGAGAGCGATCAATCGGTTCAAGAAGAGACCTTCGCGCCGATTTTGTATGTGTATCGCTATACCGAGTTAGATAGTGCAATGGCGCAGCACAATGATGTGCCACAAGGTTTGTCATCCGCGATTTTCACAAATGATGTGCGCGAAGCCGAGTTGTTCACTTCTGTGGTCGGCAGTGATTGCGGCATTGCTAACGTGAATATAGGCACAAGTGGTGCTGAGATTGGCGGGGCCTTCGGCGGTGAGAAGGAAACTGGCGGTGGTCGTGAATCCGGTTCAGATGCGTGGAAAGGCTATATGCGTCGCTCTACTTCTACGGTTAATTACTCGTCTGATCTTCCATTAGCGCAGGGAATTGAATTCAACTTATAGAGCTCTATAGCCTCGCCTATTTAAAACCAACTATAAAAACAGCAAGCTTTAAATCTAACAGCTCGACCTAGTCAGCGCCGCCGGTTAGAGTAGATTTCGTCATTAGAAACTACGGGTAACGGTATGACTTCAAAAGCAAAGCAAATAATTTACGCCGTGCTGGCCATTGTTGGCCTATGCGTGACTTGGTATTTTAATTTAAAAGCTGGTGCGCTGGGGCCTGACTTTTCACTAGCATCGTTTATTGCAGACAACTATGTAAACCCATCATCTGCGTCGATCATGAATGACATCATTGTGGTTTGCGTGGTGTTTTTCTTTTGGTCTTTCTTTGAAGCTCGAGAGCTAGAGATGAAGCATTGGTGGGTATACATTCCACTGGCGCTCGGTATTGCCATTGCGTTTGCTTTTCCATTTTTTCTTCTGATGCGTGAACGTGCAATTGAGCGTAGGATGGCGTGATGCAAGTAAAAAACATTCTCGAAGAATTGGGGAAGGTTGATCAAGCAACGTTTGTCGATGTGCTTCCTTTCAATAACACGCACTTAGGTGCCGTCGATATATTAGGCACCTCACCCATTTGGGAAATGCATCCGGATACGGATGAGCTTTTCTACGTAATCGAAGGCTGCTTGGAAATAAACTTGCTAAGTGAAAGTGGCTCGGAGCATCACGTAGCCGGGCCGTATGAAACGATGGTGGTGCCAACTGGGCATTGGCATAAACTGAGTGCGCCGAATGGCGCCAAATTCATTTATCTTACGCCTGGTCAGTCGCTCCATTCAAATAAAGAAAACCCGCTGGGCTAGCTAGCTAAAAGTTGAGAGAATTTAGCAGCTCGTTGGTTTTGGTTATTTCTTCCTCGACACTGTTTCTCAATGGTTCGTACTGAGCAATAAACACGTCACACTGAAAATTACCTTCAGCTTCAAGTGTTCGTTTGCCTTTTCTAAATGCGTCAATATAAGCGTCTTCGAGTTGTGGCCATGAAGACTGATTAACTAAACCAGGCACTTTGATATTGCTGAGGTCAATTTTGGTGTGCCCGCAAAATTCAGCACCGGCATCAAGCTTGCCAAAAAAAGCATAGAAGCTGGTGAACAAATTAAACTGAGTTAGTTCCCCACGCTCGAACAGGCTGGTGATCTCATCACGCCGAGTTTGTATGCGTTGTTGCAGCCGATCAAATTCGGCTACCTCTTCATCATTGAGTTCGCGTGTTTGTTCGCTCTCGACCATGGCCATTGCGGAGCTAAGGTCTTGATCGTTTTCGCCGATAATAGTGACTACACTCTCAGCCCAGTTTCTGAATTTGCTGGTTTGCAGCTCAAGCGCAACACGTTCTTCCTGATAAAGCGTTTCTGGTTGCGGTGTACGTTGGCATGCGATTAGCGACATCAGCAGGCAACAAGCAAACAGAATGCGTATTGAGCTATGTCTCATGCCGCACCGTCGAGGAGGTCAACATACGCTACATCAACCAGGTGATTGGGTTCGATAGAGAGCTTGCTCATAAGGTCTTGTGCTTCGTGCTGACCACCTTCTATGGAGTCTTGCTGACTAAGAACCACCTCAAGTTCGATAAACTGGCCAAGGCTATCCACTGTGTCAAAATGAAGCCTGGTTCGGCCAACCAAATACAGAATGCGTTGCTTCTTCACAACCTGCCGTATGCCGTATGCTTTTTCCAATACAGTTTTAAGCCCTTCGGGGTCGTCAGACTCAGTAATGTGATAGTCCGAAAGCTTTGGCCCGGCCGTGTTGCTCCTGCGGTAGAAAATAAGCTGCGCTGGCCCGTCGGGAAATTCCCTTAGCTTCAGTCGACCTTCTCCAACATTAAAGAAAGTGTCTTTTTGAACAAGAATTTGAGCACGCGTATCTGACAACAAATTCGCGGTTTGCTGTTGCTGATCAAAGTTAACAGCGTGCGCCTTTATTTCTATGTTCTTAGCCAAAGTCTAAAACTGTAAGT
>CALKRK010000130.1 GCA_937989675.1 uncultured Arenicella sp.
ACCGATGAATCTACACCACCAGACAACCCAAGAATAACGTGATCATCGCCAACCTGTTCACGCGCACTGCTAATGCAATCCTGAATAATATTGCTAGCCAACCAGTTGCTCGCACAACCACAAATGTCGTGCGCAAAGCGGCTTAACAACTGCTCACCAAATTCACTGTGAGTTACTTCAGGGTGAAATTGAACTCCGTAAAACTTTCGCGTTTCATCAGCAATAGCACACAGTGGTGCATTTGCTGACTCACCAATCACGTCAAAACCAGCCGGCACTCTAGTTACCTTGTCACCATGACTCATCCAAACAGTCTGCGTTGCCTCTTTAATCAACGCATTGCCAGCACCGAGGGTTACTTCAGCATGACCAAATTCGCGCTTGTCAGAGCTGGATACTTCACCGCCTAACATCGATGCCATGCATTGCAAACCATAGCAAATACCGAGTACCGGCACGCCCATCTCAAACACACCTTGTGGGGGGCGTGGCGTGTGGTCTTCGGTGACCGTGGACGGGCCGCCAGATAGAACAATTCCCTTTGGATCAAAATTCTTAATCGTGGCTAAATCGTTGTCATACGCCCAAATTTCACAATACACGCCCAACTCTCTAACTCGGCGCGCGATCAATTGAGTGTATTGCGAGCCGAAATCAAGAATGAGTATCTTATCGCTGTGTATATCGGTCATTTTAGTAAGCCCATAAAAATGAAAACGGGCTAGCGACCTTTTATGGATCACTCGCCCGATTGAAAAACTGTCCGAACGCTCCGCCGCGAGTTTAGCTGCGGTAGTTAGGCGCTTCTTTGGTAATCGTTACATCGTGCACGTGAGATTCGGCTACACCCGCATTGGTGATTTGCACAAACTGACAACGCTCGCGCATTTCGGCCATGGTTGCATTACCGGTATACCCCATACTAGAACGCAAGCCACCCATCAATTGATGGATAATATGGATTGCCGGGCCTTTATAAGGAACACGGCCTTCGATGCCTTCTGGCACCAACTTCTGGGCTTCTGATTCGTCGGACTGAAAGTATCTATCTTTTGAGCCTTTTTCCATCGCCCCAATTGACCCCATGCCTCGATAAGACTTGTATGATCGGCCTTGATAGAGCTCAATATCACCTGGAGCCTCATCGGTACCTGCCAACAAGCCACCAACCATCACGCAATTTGCGCCCGCGGCAACGGCCTTTGCAATATCACCAGAGAACCGTAAACCACCATCCGCAATTAACGGAACACCTTGTTTTTTCAGCGCCTGCGCCACGTCGTAAACGGCGGTAATCTGTGGCACACCAACACCGGCGACCATTCGGGTTGTGCAAATTGAACCAGGGCCGATACCAACTTTAACAGCATCGGCTCCCGCTTTAACTAAGTCTAACGCCGCTTCAGCAGTGGCGATGTTACCACCAACCACCTGAATATGTGGGTAAGTGTTCTTTACCATGCTGACCACATCTAACACACCCACCGAGTGGCCGTGAGCTGTGTCCACAACAATTAGGTCAACACCCGCCTCCGCCAAACGCTCAGCACGTTCTTCGGTTTCGGCACCGGTGCCAACGGCAGCGCCAACACGAAGGTTGCCATTTTGATCTTTCGAGGCGTTCGGGTGATCTGTCGATTTTTGAATATCCTTAACGGTCACTAAGCCTTTTAAGTGAAAATCATCGTCAATCACCAACACTTTCTCAATACGGTGCTCATGCAAAAGCGCTTGAATTCTCTCTTTGCTCTCGCCTTCTCTAACCGTCACCAATTTATCTTTCTTGGTCATCGCTTTCGAAACAGGCTCATCTAACCGCGTTTCGAACCGCAAATCTCGACCAGTTACGATTCCGACTAAATTATCACCGTCGACAACTGGCACACCAGAAATTTTGTGCTTTCGGGTCAGCTCGATCACTTCGCCAATACTGGTATTCGGAGAAACCGTAATGGGGTCATTAATAACACCACTTTCGAATTTCTTAACTTTGGCAACGTTACGCGCCTGCAACTCAGGCGTCATATTTTTGTGCACGATACTAAGGCCGCCTTCTTGGGCCAGGCAAATTGCCATACGCGCTTCAGTAACGGTGTCCATCGCTGCTGAGAGCAAAGGAATGCCGAGACGAATTTCTTTTGTGAGTTGCGTGGAGAGGTCAACGTCGCGGGGAAGAACGCTCGATTTTGCGGGCGTTAGTAGGACGTCATCAAAAGTGAGTGCTTGTTTGATATTTTCCATCGCGGGATTATACGCAACTAACATTAGAATTCAATATCCCAAGACCGAGAGTTTGACATTTTTAACCGCCAAATCACCTCAAGACATGTGCCAAAAATGAGCGGCAACAAAAAAGGCGCCCTACGGCATTGCTGTCCCACAGTTCGCCTTAAGTAAAAAAGCCTGAACCCAACTGGTTATAATGATTCTGCGAAGAAAACATGATAACTACGAGGATTCAGGCTTTGTCACATAATAATACGGCATTTCATCAGCTCCTTTCACCTC
>CALKRK010000131.1 GCA_937989675.1 uncultured Arenicella sp.
GAGCGCTACAATTTCTTTCGGAACTAAAAGTTCGTCTTCAGATTCGCTGCCCAAGGTATTGAAACGTGAACTACCCCAACAGTGGGTCGTACCGTTCTCAAGCATCGCACAGCTAGTGGAAAACCCTGCATAAACAGAAACAGCGCCATTTACGCCGATAACCGTAACCGGCTCTGCTGAGTTCTCGGTTGAGTTGTTACCGAGCTGGCCACTAAAACCTGCCCCCCAACAACGAATGGTTTGATCTTTTAAAATGATGCAGGAGTGTTGAGTACCAACCGCGAGTACCGAGTCACCAAACTCTTCATCGTCTGCAAGTAATAAAGAAATGATCGAAGGGATGGCAGAACTTTCTGCTGTAGCGGTGTTGCCCAGCGAGGGACTCCCGAAGAACATGAGTCCCGATAATAGGAATAGCGTTGATAAGTGTTTTTTCATAACGTAAGACAAATGAAATAGGTTGTGCGGAACACTAATTGGGTACGACAACGGTTCTACCATTTTTCAACGGAATAACGATGAAGCCGTCGTCATTCTCCTCAGGAATGTCGTCCAAATTAAACTCGATGGCTCCAATATCACAGGCCCCATCACCATCATCGCGCAGTTGCCCGCGCTGGTCGTTCATCGGGCAATTGGCTAAGGCGCCTGCATCACGGGCCGGGCTTTCCGGGGCTAGTGCGTGAGTCAGAGTATCACCACCGTTGTCTGCCAGCGGCAACAGGATTTGCTCTAGTGGCTTAGGTGTGGAGCCATCGCTGGTAGCCGTTATGTCACCCAAGCCCGGCGTGAAACCATCAAACGCCTCAGCATTCGTACTTTCGTCGTCACCGAACAGGTTGTTATTATTGGCATTGATAGTGCTGAGAGAGTTGAATATCTCACTTCCGGCATTACCGGCTTTATTCCCTGAAACCAAAGTATTTGATAGATTTCCATTACCACCACGCTGAAATATAAAGCCACCGCCAACCCTATTAGCAGAGTTCTCAGTGACCGTGCTATTTGTTAGATTTACAGTAGTAGTATTAAAATCTGCAAAAATGCCTCCGCCATAACGACCGGCCGAGTTTCCTGATATTGTGCTATTTACCAGAGTGGCGTTTGAGGCACCGGTTCCATCTCTCGTGCTAACTACAAGGCCGCCACCGTAACGAAATGCCGAATTATTGGCCACAGTAGACTCAGTCAGAGTGGCGATGCTGCCCTGAATGGCAAAAATCCCCCCGCCAGAGCTAGATGAATTTCCGGTCACCGTGCTGTTAGTTAGATCAAGGCTGCTAGCGCCATCAGCCGAAATTCCCCCGCCTGTTGATGGTGCTGAATTATCCGATACCGTGCTATTCGCTAGACTAATGCTACTGCCTTTGTCGGTAAAAATCCCACCGCCATATCTGGACGCGGTATTTCCAGTCACGTTGCTGTTTGACAAGCTGATACTACTATTGTCATTAGCGGCAATCCCGCCGCCACTGCGAGAAGCTGTGTTATCAGAAACAGTGCTGTTGACCAAGCTGATTGTGCTGGTGTCACCGAAGGCGCCTTCATCATCATCTGCATAAAGACCACCACCGTTGTTAGATGCAGAATTGCCTGACACGGTGGTGTTTTCCAAAGTAACGATACCGCCATAATCGGCGGCCACCCCGCCACCTCTAGCGGAAAAATTCCCCACTATAGCACTGTTGTCCACATAGACATTGCTTGTGAAACCTGCGTAAATCCCTCCGCCGGAACGGTTGCTCGACCCTCCGGAGATTGTCACGCCATCAATAGTGACAACAGTATCCGCAATGTGAAACACCCGCGCGTTGTCGTTGCCGTCTATCGTTAGATTACTTTGCCCTGGTCCTTTGATTTCAATAGGAATGTTGACGATCAACAATTCTTTGGCCTGCGTCAAATTGATGGTGCCTGTCACACTGAAATCGATCGTATTGTTGGTACGAAAAGGTTCAACACTTGAATTGGTGCAGCCAGTACTCCCGACGTTCTCCTCGACCATAGCTTCTATGGCTTCGCGCAGCGTGCAACCGATATTGTCATCACCGTTATTGTTCACGGTAATGGTTGCAGCCTGCGTAGAGTTAATTAACAACGCTTGGCTGATAGCAACAGTTAGAGCAGAACGTGAAAGAGTATTTAGTGGTGGCATACTGAAAACCTTAAGTAGTTATTTGACGGAGATCGCTATCAATTGTGAGCAACATTAGGCAAAAGCCTCAAACTGACAGATTGCAAACAGTGGAAGCGCGGATGCTTGTGGATACTTACCTTCAATTCAATTCTCCAGTAAGCCGTGCTCTTGCACGTAGTGCACCAATTCCACCGCGTTTTTAACGCCAAGTTTATGGTTCAAACTGTAGCGGTGGCTTTCTACGGTTTTATTACTTAAACCTAGCCTCTCGGCGATCTCATTGGTGCTCAAACCCTCAACCACCATATCTAAGACCTGAAATTCCCGTGGCGTAAGGTTGGGTTTACGTT
Source organism: uncultured Arenicella sp. (assembly GCA_937989675.1). Lineage (GTDB taxonomy): Bacteria > Pseudomonadota > Gammaproteobacteria > Arenicellales > Arenicellaceae > Arenicella. The sequence goes on from CALKRK010000131.1 coordinate 2,488, forward strand.
TTAGCAAACTGTCTTGAACACTCTGCGACAACACTTTTTCGCCTGATAGCACCTTTTTTACCGACGACAACAACTCATCACTGCTCGCGTCTTTAAGCAAAATGCCATCGGCATCGCTGCCGATTAAGTATTGAAACAGGCTACTAGATCGCACACCGGTTAAAACTATGACTTTGGTGTTGGGTGATACTTTTTTAATGTACTCCAACGCGGAGGTACTACCACCACCAGGCATGCGATAATCAAGTATCACTAGGTCGACTTTCAAGCCACGTACTTTGCGTTGCAACTCGTCGGCGTTGTCAAACTCAGCGACCACTTCATAATCTTCAACGCCCTCAAGCAACAGTCGAATTCCGTTGCGAAACAAAGTATGGTCATCAGTTAATACGATACGCAGCACAGATCAAGTTCCAAAAGTTACGGTTATAAAAGAGCGCAATTAGCCAAATAAGCTTATCACCAAAGCAGTATGCAAAAATGGTCCGCGCCTGATTACTGGTAAGAAAACGGCAGGCATCTACCACCTGAACGACATTTCCGCGGTGGCATCGCACCGATTTAGAGAACCATCAATGAAAGGGATTGGAGAACGCATCTAGGCCCAACTTTCAAGAAAGTGTCTTTTTTGGTGCTAAATCGCACATCTTTGGATACCAGCATTCTTGAATTGCTCAATAATCCTGACGAATTGTCTCAGACAAACGACAGCCAACCTCAGGGAAATCACTTAGATTGGGCATTTTTTCTTTACAATCAACGTCATAAGTCTTGCGATAAAGGTATACGATGCGGGTACACTAAGGTAATAAACACCGAACAAATTTCGCTCACGCTACTGAATTCATGGTATGTCCAAAACCTATATTCGCTTACTGTTAGGCCTTTGGTTGAGTTGGTGTGTTGGCGCGCAAGCGTCGACAACATCACTGCTTCAGCTAGACACCACGCAGAGTGCCGAGAAGATGCAGCCCTATTTAAGCGTCTGGCAGGACTTATCAGCCGCTTTGCCAGCAGAGACGGTGGTAGCAAACCCTGAAAAATTTGAATCAGTCGAAACGGAATTCATCAATGCTGATTTGACTAACGCTAAAATTTGGTTACGTTTCGATATGCAAAATATCGATATTAAGGATGGTGAGTGGGCGATTGCAACAGATTCAATGCGGATCGATTACTTAAGCTTATACAAGCTGAGCGACGGTGTTTTAAAGCGGGTTTATCACTCTAACTTTTTTTCGCGTGGTGACGAACGCGAAATCGTATCCCCCAATATTTATATTCCAATCAGTTTAGCGGCGCAGGCCAAGGCGACATTCTTTTTGGAGTATCAAAGCCAGGGCACCGTTAAGTTGAATCTTGATGTACTGGATTTACAACAACTCCAAGAGAAGATAAGGGTCGAGTACATTTTAGACTTTATGCTTATTGGCTTCTTTTTGGCGTTGGCAGCAATCAACTTGTTTCATTTCCTTGCACTCCGCCAACCGGCACATTTTTACTACAGCTTGCTAATGTTGGCGTCGGTGGCCAAAACCTTAAGCGCACGCAATTACTTCTTTATCTATGTTTTTCCGGATTCCTTAGAAATAGTGCGCTTGATTACGCCTTTCGCGGGAAACGCAGCGGTCGCGTTTGGCGTGTTATTTACTCGGCAATTTTTCGACTTAAAAACCCTCAGCAAGCCTTTGTATTTGGCATCACACATTGGTCTAGCACTGTTACTACTGCCGTGTATGGCCGCGTTTTTCACAAGTTACAATACTGTGTTAACCCTCATGATTTTTACCTCACCGCCGGTAATTTTATTGATGGTCTTTGTTGGATTTTATGCGCTTTATAAAGGCCGCCCATCGGCAGCGTACTATGTGGTGGCATGGTTTTTTTACGCCGCAGGTTTACTGTACTTGGCCTTCAGTGTGCGCGGCTTCCATATAGGAGGAATGTCGGGCACAGATATCGGCCTTTTGGGTTCTGCTATTGAAGGTTTGGTGCTTTCCATGGCCTTGGCGCATCGAGTGCGGCATGTCCACGCACAAAAACAGCAGGCACAAAATCGTCTTATCACTACCTTGGAGCGCAACAACGACATTCAAGCAGAGTTGTTTAATGCAGAACGTGCAAAGTTTCAAGCACTCAATGAGTCATATCGAAAGTCGCAAAAATTGGCCGCCACGAGTCACGACTTTGCTTCACCACTTCTGGCATTGCAAGCCTCATTGAGTGCACTCCATTCAAAGAAAGGCACTGATTCATCACAAGAAACAATCAGCGCCATTGAAAACATAAGGCAGACGCTTGATTACCTGAAAAACCTGTCGACGTCTTTGGTCACTGACGAGCGCGCGCAGCAGCAAGCCGCGCAAGAATCGTTCATGCTTAGCGAGGTGTTTGTGGATGTCTTCAATCGTTATGCGGTTGTTGCTGAAGAAAAACAGCTGAGCTTCTTTTTTGTGGCATCAAGTAAAACACTTAGCGTAAATCGTTTAGCCGTGACCAGAATTCTAGAAAACTTTGTGAACAATGCACTGCGTTACACTGACAGTGGCAAAGTCTTTTTTGGCGCGCGTCGTCGCAAAGGGGCGATCGAACTTCAAGTACTCGATACCGGGCCAGGGATACGCCCGGAGGTAGAACAGAAAATTAAAAAGGCATTCACTCAAAGTGGTGACTTAGCAAATGAACATCAGGGTTTTGGTTTAGGGCTGAGTATTACCCACTCACTGTGCCATGAGTTTGGCTACACAATGAAACTCACGTCGATCCATGGACGTGGTTCAAAATTTTCCGTGGTAATTCCGAAATAGGTATTCAAGAAAAATACTCTTTGCTGCATATAAGTGACGGCTTAACATAGAACCTTAAACCGATCGCAGCTTAGATAAACACAATCCTGACCGTCTATGTAGACCACGCATATCGCCGTCTATCCAAGACGAGTGTTAACAGCGTAACGAAAAAAATCGCCTCTTAGTGAGTTCCAGTATATTTGACCGGATAACTCCAAAGAGAAAAAGCAGAGTCAAGTCTTGAAGCTTGAATGGCCGCTTTGAGTTGTGATTCTGCCTTTTTTAAAAGTAAAGCCTAGTTGTCAGACTTCATCTAACCTCGATTTTTGTACCCCCAGATCAAGTTCAAGCTGTTACATTTAAACACTTCAAACTTCTGCCAATAAGAAAATAGCGCTTATCTCGTTAGCGCTAATTTCTTGTTATCTATTTTTTGAGAACATTGTAGGCGCTCAGCTGAACGCCATTGCTATATGTTTTGCAGCTTTGATACTCTAAATCTACAGCCTTTTTACACGCACCAAATAGCTTACGCCCGGCTCCAAAAATTACAGGATTTATTTTAAGCGTTAACTTGTCTATCAAACCATTATCCAGTAGCAGCCCCGCCAATTCTCCACCACCACACAACCATATTTCCTTTCCTTCTTGTTGCTTTATGTCACTAATTTTTTCCAGAGCATCTGAATTTACCATGGTCACATGTTCCGATGATTCAAAATCTAGAGACCTCGAAAATATATAGTGATGTAAATTTGGGTAGGCCGGCTGGCCAGGCTTCAGACCAAACTGAAATCCGAATTCGTATGTTTTTCTGCCCATCAATACTGCATCGTATTCCTCTAGTGATTGAGCAAACTCCTCGGCATGCTCACCCTCCATAAGGAGCCCATCAACACTTCCATCTTGATGAGATATAAAACCGTCTAAAGAAACAGCGATATGGTAGTTAATTGATCTCATCACTAGTAATACTCCTCTTAATCGTAGTTCAGTACTAGTGTAAAAAACTCCCCGCATATTTGCATTACTAGTGGCCGATTCTTAATTTAGATTGCTCTCAAGATGAACTTAAAGATTGAGGATTCTCACTTTAAGGTCAATCCTCAATTAGCTCCAATAAAAATCCGGGCGACAACATAAAAAAGCAGATACGTTTCTTAAAATAGGATGACATCTTTAATGGTGAAACGATTCTGATCCTATTTCGATTAAGTATATTTATTGCTTCTTCAATATTGGCCGTTTTATAAGCAAAGTGATACATCTTCACCCGATTTTTGAGCCATGTATCGAGAGTGCCACTATCTTTCAAGTTCTCTAATAACTCTATACGAGGCTGCCCTGAAGCAATGATAAACTGCCCTTTAATACCTTGTTCATGATCCTCGAACTGAGTGCCTTCACGTTCATAACCGAGAAATCTGTATAACTTAAACTCCTCTTCGATGCTGCTCGTCGCTAGACCAATATGGTGAAACTCCAGCTTACCAATTAGTGATCTGAGGTTTCTCTGGAAGATTAACGTCGCCTTTCTTTCCAAGCTCCTTTCAATTTTTTCAGAATAATGTTTCGGTGTAGTGTAATGTTCTACAACATCGTAGTTACCGCCATTGAGCTCGATTTGGCTGGTCAGCACACCACGTTTTAGCTGCGGCAATGAATCGTGCAGAGATACAACGCGAACATTATCACAAATAGTACGGCAGTAAAGCTCATCAATCTCTAGAGTATTAAAAGCAATTTTGAACAAAAGGTCTAAGCATTCGGTAGTCGCTAAAGAGCCCTTCTTAATTACCCAACGGCCCCACTCAGCTTTACTATTCTCGAGATCGTAAATACCAACCAGACCTTCTGGATCACCATTGAGTTTATTTTCAACAACGAAGTAATAGTCACCCTCTCGCTCAAAATACCGTTCAAGCCAATCTTTCTGAGATTCTAAGTCGGAAGATATTCGGTTAATGAATTTGTTGCGATCTTGGTCTTCTAACCTAAGATCGATAATAAACTGTGCATCGCACAATGTAACTGGCCTTAACCTATATGCGATACCGTCTATATGTAGATCATGCTTCATCCTAAGCGACCTTTAATTGCAGAATCTCTACAATTTTCGCAGGCGTATCTATTTCAGCAATCTCATCTGGGCTAAAGAAAATATCGAATTCAGCTTCGAGAGCAAAGACAAGCTCAACATGCAATAAGGAATCCCAAAGGCCTGTATCATTTTGCGAAGCCTTTAACTCTTCTACGCTCTTTTTAGATACCTCTGAAATTAATTGGAAAACTTGTTCGCTCATATAGGGTCTCTTATTTAACTGTGACGGAAATGTAGTCCAGGGGCATTTCATATTCAAAGCCTGCTGCTGAAGCCATAAAAGTGTCAAAATGCTTACTACAAAATTTTTCGGCTGGGTGATTTCGCTCACCCTTGGTGAACTCTACCTTCAGCATCGGCTCGATGCACAATGAATACAGTGCGACGCGGATTCCGCCCAATACAATCAGGTCGTCAATGCCTCTACCAAGCGCTCTGCAACTGACAAAACATTCCTCTAGCACTCCCCACTCTGACTCAAATTCTGTTGCACTTTGCTTTACGAGAACAATGACTCCAATGATACCGCTCTCTGATAATCTGTCGCTCAAAGAAACAGTAACAACGGCTGATTGATCATCTCTCATAAGCAACTCGATTTGCTGAGGCGAATACCGTTTGTAGGAGAATATGAATTGATTTGTTTTGTTAGACAACTCACTGATTCTGTCTATGTCGGTTGGATTATCAACATCAAATACGAGCTGCACATTAAGATCTTTAATATAGCTCTGATGGCTCAAGGAGTTTTGTATCTCGCGTCGTTTTTGATTCGCTATGGTATCGCTTTTGCGCAGAGTATCTTCAATTCGAACATCCAGCTTTAATAGACCTGGGTAATTAGACAGCACCGAAAGTGTTACCAATGCATCATCCTTAGCCCAAATAACACCGATAGAAGGATGCTCTTCACATACCGACGCTATTTCGCCAATATTGTCATCAACGAACAGCAAGCTATCCGTCGAAATATTAAGTGATTTAGCAATAGCACTTATAGAATCAGCTTTTCGCTCCCAATTCGCATGAATACTTACAAAATCATCTAATTGCAATGGGAAGTCTGTGCGTTTCTCGAAGAGCTCGATAACGTCTCGTTCGTCGTTCTTAGAGGCAATGGAAAGAAAAAAGCCAAGCTTCGATAGTTCTTTTAGTTTGGTTTGAAGTTGATGATGCGCATCTGATAGCAATACGCCATCAAAACCATCTTCGCCCAGTACGCCCTGATATAGAGTATTATCAAGGTCAATAACCAAACCTTTTAAACTCGGCCGCAATAAGGCAGGTATATAGTTTAAGCCGAGGTCGCGCGAAATCTCTAAAATCGAATTATTACTCAACTTTGTGCCCGAAAAAGCTTCCAGCCTTAAATCAAAGAATAGGTTTCCTAGACGCTGCTCTAGGCTGGATAAATCATAGTGAACAACCTTCAGGCTATCGACGTTAAAATTTATATCACCACCACAAGGCGAGAATAAAATACTACCCTTAAAGATACTGCGAAGGTGCGCAATCCGCTCTTCAACAAAACTCTGCAAATCTTGCATTTCATATGCGCTTAAGTCTAGCCAGAGTATGACGGCATCTGCCGCAAGGTCTAATTCTAAAAATGAAAGTGAGTCATCATAGCTGCTGTAAGAAAACTCCACACCTAAACCACCGTACTCAAGATACGGGCGAATAGTATTTTCGATAAGCTCAAATGAATGATTTCTAACGATTGAAATTCGATAGGAAGGTTCGATAGTCGAAACAAAATCCAACAACTCTCGCCGTTTCGGATTTTGTTCGAAAAGGAAAGCTTGCAAGTCTAATTTATTCATTGGGGCTTGCTTTATTTAACATACTTGTAGGCCATTTTACTCTATCGGACAAATCACTGTAATCGGTATTAAATAAGGCGGCTTACACTCAAAATAAAGGTCATCTGAAAATAAACATGCTGCGACACTTGATCGTATTTTTTTTATCTATAAATGATATCTTGTTAAGACCCTAAAGCAACAGCCACTCTTATTTTTGGCTCTGACAGTTTTTAAGCGACGGAAACTAATAAAAATTGAACTCTAAATACAAATTCCTAATTGCTGGCGGTAGCAACACAGCGATTACCTTTGCTCTGTACGCACTAATGGTTTACAAGGGAATCAATTATAATTTTTCCTTAGCGGTTACATACTTCTTAGGGATCGTGCTTGGATTTCTATTTAATCGCTCATGGACGTTTTCAGACAGTGACACCAAACAAAAAGAGGGCCCCGCAAAACCTGCCAGCAGCCAATTCATTCATTATTTGCTGGTCTACCTACTAATTTTTGTCGTCAACTTTCTAATACTGAACCTATTAGTAAAAATATTTAAGTTTAACCCAATACTTTCGCAAGCATTCGCAGTAACGATGTCGACGGTATGCAGCTATCTGCTACAAAAAAAATGGGTATTTCGTTGAAAATAACAAGCTGAGCTCTTTAACTATTTCTAAGCAATGCTCTGAAATTCGTCATAGTCACGAATGTAATCTAAGTCATCATAAGTATGTGAGGCAAACACCAGTAAAACGGCATCTTCCGAATATCCATACTGAGTACCCCATACGAGTGGCGGTATATAAACTCCCAGATCTGGCGAATCTAAGACTACCTCAGACCGCAGGTTGCCGTCATCGACAATTACATTTACCGAGCCTTTAATACACACTAAAAATTGTTCGCACTCCTTGTGAGCGTGAGAACCTCTAACTTCTTGGTTGGGCACATCAAAGACGAGAAAATACCGTTTCGGATTAAACGGAATATCGCTGGGGAATTCGCCAACACTCAGGTTTCCCCTTAGATCGTCAACGAACTTCAAACGCTTTACAAGCGCACCGCTAGCACCAAGTGAAACCGAAGCCTGATCGCCTCGCAATGGAACGCTATTAAGCTTAACTACGTTTTCGATTTTATCGCTCTCGGTTTCAGCGGCACCATTAACATAACCAACAACTCTTGCTGGATTGCCCTCGACAATCGTATTAGCGGGAACCGATTTAGTGACCACCGCACCAGCGGCTATAGAGGCGCCCTTGCCGATGGTAATGCCAGGCATCAAGGTAGCTCCACCGGCAATAGATGCACCGTCTTCAATTACTGTGTTAAATACTTGATTAGACTCCATGTGCGAGTCCTTGGCAAATGTAACATTCGGCCCGATAAACACATCGTTAGCAATCGAAATACCATTCCAAATTTGGACGCCACTATTTACCTTAACACGCTCACCAATCGTCACATTTTTTTCAATCACACAATGCGACCCAACACTAGAGCCTGCTCCAATCTTTGCCCCGTCAAATATCACACAAAACTGCGACACTTCGGTACTTTTATCAACCCCGTCAGAATGAACTTCGGCCGTTGGGTGAACCAATAATCGATCAATCATAATGTTTACTCGAAACACGCATAGCGGTGACCGATAACGGCCGCGATTTACTGTTTTCAAACGCTCGCCAGGCGTAACTTCCGACTACACCTAAGCCAAGCAAGTTGAGCGATCCAAGCGTTAGAATCACAATCATCGATGTTGAATAGCCGCCCACATCTATCGCACCTGATAAACGGCCATACAAAATGAAAATAGCTAAACAAAAACTACCAAACAAGCCCAACACTCCTACTCGGGTCAGTAACTTTACAGGCAAATTTGTAAACGCAAAAATACTGTCAGCCATATATTCGAACTTCTTAGAAAATGTCCAGGAAGACCTTCCTTCTTGTCGCTCAAGGCGTTGATATGGTATTTCCTTACGGCGAAAGCCTAGCCAAAAAATCAAGGAAATTAGCGATGAATGGGCCTCTTCCAAATTCAGCAATTCATCTCTAAATGTTCGGTTACAGCCGAACACATCGACACCACCTCGAGGCATGTCAGGGATAACAAATTTTCGGTACGACCACCAAAATAGCGTCGAGAAAAAACTGTCAATCTTTGCATCTTTTCTTGACTCTCTTCGACCAAGAGCAACATCACATTCATCAGCAGACAAACTTTCAAAAAAACTTTTAAGCAAAGAAATAGGCTCTTGGAGGTCGGCTGCAATCACTCCAAAATATCGCCCCTTAGCGGATGCTAGCCCGGTTCTTATTGCCGGAAACGAACCAAAATTACGTGAGTGCCCTATCAGCTGAACAGGAAAACTCGAAGTTTGCATTAGGCGTTTAATAATCGCGTAGGACTGGTCGGGGCTACCATCAACGACCATTACTACTTCCATTACGCCATCTAGAGACTCACTAAGATCCTCCAAAGCCTTGAATAGACGAGGAATTGAATCCTCATTCTTATAGACTGGGATAATCGTAGAGTATTGAATATCTATGCTTTCCATGAGTTCACCGATTCAATTACATGATTAACCTGGCTTTCGGACATCCCGGGGTAGCAAGGCAAGGTGAGAATAGTTTCTGCAAGCAACTCCGTTACGGGCAAATTCACATTGTTCATCGAGGTCATAATAACTTCCTGCTTATGATCTGGTATAGGGTAATGAACATCGGTAAGTATTCCATGTTCTTTTAAATGAGCACTAAGCTCATCTCGTAAACTTGTTTGTATCACATATAAGTGCGCAACATAGGGCTTACTGTGTTTTTCTTGGCTAACAATTGGCTTAGATATTAAGGGGTGGATAATCTCAGCCTCATACCGCAGCGCAATGCTTAGGCGCTCGTCATTCCATATATTTAGATTCGGCAAAAACTCACTTAATAACGCGGCCTGAATAGCGTCTAAGCGACTGTTACGACCGCCAGGCAAGCCTATCTCATATTTATTAACCCAACCATATTGCCGCAATTGGGTAACCGCATCAGCGTAGGCTCGGTTATTAGTTATCACCGCACCTCCATCTCCTAGAGCCCCCAAATTTTTAGTCGGGTAAAAGCTAAAACTCGCGATATTACCAAAGCTACCGGCTAGCTTTCTTGAAAGAGAGGCTCCGTGAGCCTGTGCGCAATCTTCAAGCATGGGTACATTTCGTTGCTCACATATTGCGGCTATTTGAGTAACTTCAGGAACAACACGGCCAAACAGGTGAGTTATAACGACCACATCAACCCCAGAGTCCAAGGCCGTCTTAACCGATTCCAACGTGACACATTGTGAGCTTTGTTCGACTTCTAAAAAGTAAGGTACAGCGCCGATAGAGCTAAGCGCGGCAGTTGCATATGCGCCAGCATTAGCGACAGTTGCAACTTTCGAGCCTGGCTCTACTCCTAAAGCCCTAAGCGCGAGCTCTAAGGCATCGGTCCCGTTGGCAACGCCAATACAGTATTTACTTGAATGATAATCTGCAAAGGATCTCTCAAACCGCTCAACTTCTGGGCCAAGAACTAACCACCCACTTTGAATGACTCTGTTGATGCATTCACAAATTTCCTTTTCATACCGCTTAAGTTTAACCGATACATCATTAATCAACTGCATAGCAAAACGTCTGCTCGTTTGTAGGGTAGCTAACAATTAGTAATTGTATCAAGTCAATTACACATCTACTACTTTCTCTTAGTTAAATTTGCAATTCACTTTAGTTAGCGACTCGCGGGTCATTTCGCTTGTTAATATCCACTAGAATACATACCATACTTTACGAAAATTAGACCCTATCAGTGCTTATTCGCACCCTGCTTTTGCCGTCAAATGAATATTAATTTCGAGACTAAACCACCCTACCCATATCTACTAGCTCTCGGATTTTTTCTAGTTTTCGCTGGTGTGCGACTGCATTTTATTATGGCTTATGCGAGCCAAACTCCGTATTGGGATGATTGGGGCATGGGATATCGTATGTCGCTCTATATGGAATCTGGATTCGACCCCACATGGTTGTATGGTCTTACCAATGAGCATAGAGCAATGTTTTCCAAGCTCACCAACTTTATGTTGTTCCAGTTCAATGACCAACAATGGGACCCTTACCTCACAATGGTGCTGGACGCATTTATGTGGGCCGCCATCGGCGTTTTTATGATCTGCCTTGGGTTTAGCGAAAGATCCAGAATCAACCCATGGCTTTTTGCACTTTTAGTGATCGCCTTATGGACGTATCCATTATCTCTATTCAATACTCTGTCGACGATTCAAACCTATCTGTATTACATGATTATATTTGTAGTTTGTGGGTTTTGGTTTATTACTAACAAAATATTTTCGTTTAAGTGGTGCGTTGGCGTGCTATTCATTGGCGCAGCATGTATGACGGCCGGTGGTGGTTCCTTTGCACCCGTGGCCGCCGTTGCCGTCAGTTGCTTTATGGCGATTTTTGGCCGTCAGAACAGGTCTCAACATATAGTGACGGCGGCAGTTGCTTGCATATTCGCGGCCTTTGGATTGTATCTTATATTAATCCAAGGTTCCTCGAACCCCTTCGGTTCGAAATCATTAAGCCCGTTTTTAATGACTCTATTTAAAACGCTCTCTTGGCCCAGCAGCGACAGAGCATGGCCATCGTTATTTTTCTTGGCGCCAATTTTTTTACTGGCACTCGGAATTGCATTTAAAAAAATTCCGCAATCTCGAGTAGCGACCTACACTCTGATGATGGCCGCATTCGGCATCATGATTGCGATCGCAATCGCATACGCAAGAGGCTACACCAGTAGCGGGCCCGCTGAAAGGTACTTTGATTTTTTAACAATTTATTTACTTGCAAGCGCCCTGTCTCTAATGCTGATAGTACGAAACACTCCGAAATCTTTAGCAGTATTTAGCCGCGGCTTGGTCATAGCATGGGTTTCAATGTGCTTGCTTGCCATACCCTACCATCTAAAAGTATCCAAGTTTCAGCTTAATGATAGAGCAGAGCTAGTACCCATTCAGGACGACATCATGGCTCGCTACTCTGTTAACGGAGACGCTAAAATTTTTGACAACAGAAAGTTTCGTGAAGTTCCTTTTCCACGCGCTTCTACTTTACAAGATTTTATGCAGAGGCTCGTGCGCACAGACACGCTGCCTTACACCTTACAACCATCGAAAATGTCGCTACAAACAGGGGCCAATGCCTTTACTGAAAATGGCATCCCTAACCCAAATCGCGGCTTGTATAGAGGGCTAGAGCATGTATTAGGTACCTTCGATGCCGCTCTCGGCGGCCAAACACCTATAGGTGAATATACTAGTGAGGTTTTTACCGCTCGACGGCCATTCGTGATGATACCAGTCAGCGGGGATATCGGGCGCAAAGGGGTTTCACTATTTCTTGTCGGTGAAACGAATGGGAAAGTTATAGAAGTTCTCCCAAAGGTACGCAAATCGCACCGAAACAGACTATGGCGTGAGATTTTAGTTAAAGCGCCTGATAGCAAATTCCGCATCGTTGCTAAAGATGAGTCCTCTTCGCAATGGCTTGCCTACGCTGCACCAAGATCTGTGGGCCGATTAAGCTACATTATTGACCGCGTCATCCAAGTTGGCAAAAGGATATGGAGCTTAGGGCTACTGTTAATTTTCTTTGTTTTAGTACGTCAACTTAGTCGTTCAATAGCCGTAAAAAGGGGCACCTGATATTGCTAGCGCTAGCTATTAATTTTGACTGCTTGCCTTACAAACATAGTCAAATTTCTATGTTTAACCAACTAGCTCAATTTCGGGAAATACGAAGGATATCTTTCGTCAGCTCCTGAATCTCCCAAGACTCAACACGCTCACCCATATCGAAATGGATGATGTTTGCTTTTTCAGAGTCAAGCCACCATTTACCAAATTTAAAATGATGGGCATCAACTGGCGATAGATACAACCATTTTAACTTGCCATCGGCATAAAACACATACTCTTGTCTAAACCGACTCGGCCGGAAAGTTTTATAGCCGCTTGGCCTAAATATTCT
>CALKRK010000132.1 GCA_937989675.1 uncultured Arenicella sp.
TGTTTGCGCTCGGGAATGCCTCTACCAAAACTAATGAATTGGTACAAACTGATTCAGTTTTTCAAGTAGGCTCAATCTCGAAACCCGTTGCAGCATGGGCCGCAATGACCTTGGTTCGAGACGGTAAATTGAATTTAGACGAGCCTGTTTTCAAATATCTAAACCGTTGGGCAATTCCTAACTCGAATTTCGAGCCTTCTAAAGTGACGCTGCGCCGAATACTCTCTCATACCGCCGGCTTAACCTTACATGGCTACCCTGGTTTTGCAGAAAGTGAGGCTTTGCCAACGATCGAGCAGTCATTGTCTGGTGACACGAATGGTTCTGGTTCGGTAACTTTATTTCAAGCTCCTGGTGAGGGGTTTAGTTACTCAGGTGGTGGTTATACATTGCTCCAATTGTTAATTGAAGAAGTATCGGGCATGTCGTTTGCGCAGTATGTGCAAGAAGCCGTCTTTGCTCCGCTGGGAATGACCAGCTCCAGTTACCAACCTGATGCTCAATTGCTAGCGCGTCGGGTAGTGCCACATTCGCCAAACCTGGAGGTAATGCCGCAATATCATTTTCGCGCACAGGCGGCTGCTGCGTTGCACACGACCGCCGCCGATATGGCTCGATTTATTCAAGCTAATGTTGCGTCTAATCCTGTGTTGAGTGACGAAATGCGGGCGCTTATGCAAACTGAGGTTGTCGATGCAGGTTTTGCGAAGGTCGGCTTGGGTTTCTTTCTTTTTGGCGATGGACAGTTAGTGGGGCATAGCGGTGCCAACCAAGGTTGGCGGGCCGATATGGTGTTTAATCCCGTATCTGGAGCTGGCGTTATTATGATGACAAACTCCGAAAACGCCGGCAATTTTTTGACCGATGTGCGGTGTCATTGGGATTCTAGCTACGGTGCTGATGTGTTGAAGAGTTGGTGTGAGTACATACATTCCAAGCGTGATCGAGATCGACTTATCTATACTGCTTTGGCTTTCGCGGTCTTAGCACTAGGCACTTTGCTTTTGCTTTGGCGCTTGGTCTTGTTAATCAGCAAACGCGCTATCATCAAGTTTCCAAGCAGCGCCGCAAAACGTTTAGGAATGTTTTTGGCTATTGGGTTATTGTTCTTTTCTATGGCAACTTTGCTAACACCCATAGGAGCTTATTGGGTTAGTGGTTTTTTCGGCTCAGTTGCAACAATTCATTATGCGTCAATAGGTGTGGCTCGCCTGATCTACGCCTCGTTTGCCTTACTTTTTGTAGTTAGTATTTGTCTTTTCACTCAACGTAAAGAAGCCTAAATCTGCCATGTTTAATGATCTCGTTTCAGCAATCAATGCCGTTCTGTGGGGGCATGTTCTAATCTATTTGCTGTTGATTGCAGGCCTTGCTTTCACAATTATGTTGGGCGGCGTTCAGATTCGAAGCTTCGGACATATGTTCCAGCTGTTAAGGCATAGCCGGCAATCGGATGCGCAAGGCATAAGTTCTTTTCAGGCTTTGTGTACTAGTTTGGCCGCGCGTGTTGGAACCGGAAATCTGGCCGGAGTCGCTATCGCAATTTCATTAGGCGGCCCCGGTGCTGTTTTCTGGATGTGGGTAATTGCATTGCTTGGCATGGCTACTGGTTTTGCCGAAAGCCTTTTGGGCCAGGTGTATAAGGTTCGTGACCACAAAGGAGAGTATCGTGGCGGGCCCGCTTACTATATCCAAATGGGCTTAGGGCAGCGCTGGCTTGCAATCTTATTTTCTGTATCACTCATGTTCGGCTATGGCTTTGTGTTTAATGCCACGCAAGCAAATACAATCGCTGATGCCTTGAATCATAGTTACGATATACCGGTAATTTACTCGGCGCTGGCTATTACTTTGTTAGTAGCGTTTATCGTTGTGGGTGGCTTACGTTCAATCGCTCGTTTTTCCGAACTGGTAGTGCCGTTTATGGGCTTGGCGTTTGTCATTGTAGCCTTGGGAATTGCACTTGCAAATGCGGCACAGGTCCCTGGTTTGTTGATGGAGATTGTTAGGTCTGCGTTTGGATGGCAAGAGGCCGGTGCAGGTGCATTTGCGGCGGCGATAAAAAACGGCATCCAACGTGGGTTGTTCTCGAACGAAGCAGGCGCGGGCAGTGTACCGCAGGCCGCAGCCAGTGCGTCTCCCAGACCTAACCATCCGGCCTCCCAAGGCTATGTGCAAATGCTAGGCGTATTTTTAGATACCATTGTTATTTGTAGCTGTACCGCAGTTGTCATTATGCTAGCTCAAGGTGTCAGCACCGGAGAAATGGAGGGTATTCGTTTGACACAAAAAGCCATGACATCGCATATAGGAGTATTCGGTGGGCATTTTGTCACCATTGCGATCACCTTGTTTGGGTTCACTTCTATCGTTGGGAATTACGCTTATGCTGAGAGTAATTTGCATTTCTTTCGGCTTGATCGGCCGATCGGAAAGATGCTGTTTACCTTGGTGTTTTTAGCAATGATGTTTATCGGTTGTAATGTCGAACTTAAGCAAATTTGGGCGACGGCTGATATGGCATTTGGTTTAATGGCGGTGATTAATGTAATCGCTATTTTGTGTTTGGCGCGCACCGTCAAAAACGTGAGCCAAGATTATCAACAGCAACGAGCGGCTGGAGCCGTAACTGGATTTAGTGCTCAAAAATGCGGCGTTCAAGGGCGGGTTGAATCAGGTATTTGGGATTAACGCTATATAAGAGTTAGTTGTAGTGGTAGCAAATCTAGGGGCTTGCCAATGGGTGCTGGTTTGTAGGGCATCGTGTAATTCGGAGCCACGGTTAGTTGATAGTTTTTCAGCAAGTGAAATAACACCAACTTGACTTGAATGTCCGCAAAACGAAGGCCGAGACATTTGTGCGCACCACCGCCAAAAGGAATCCAGGCATGTTTGTGAACGCGATCTTCTGCGCGCTCTTTGTTGAATCGTTCGGGGTCAAACTGATCTGGCTTGGTCCATATTGCCGGTAGGCGATGCGTGAACGATGGGCTAACAAAAACTTGGTCACCTTTGTTGATTTGAAAGCCCTCGAATTCACAATCTCTGATGGCTCTGCGAGGGATTGTGGGTAGCGGTGGGTAGAGACGCAGAGCTTCCTTAAATACCAATTCAGCCGTCTGAAATTCCGTTAAGTCCTCGTAGCGTAATTGGCTTGTGCCAAGCGCGGTAATTTCGGCACGGATTCTATTTTGCCATTCAGGGTTTTTTACAAGCGCGTAGCAGACGCTTGATAGTGAGCTGGTTGTGGTGTCGTGTGCTGCCATCATTAGAAAAATAATATGATCCACAATGTCTTGATCACTGAAACCTGAGCCTTCGTCATCTTGGGCGCGGCAAATTTCAGCAAACATATCCTTGTCAGCGGACATCTTTTTATGCGGTATTCGTTCCTTGAAATAGCGAACTAGGTAATTTCGCCCGGCAACCCCTCTTTGGTATTTATTGCCAAGCATTGGATATCTGACTACCACCATAGACGCTTCGACCATATCGACAAACGCTTGGTTTACTTTGCTAGCTTTTTCATTCAATGTTTCGCCAATGAATGTGTTGGCCGCGAGGTTGAGTGTCAATTCTTTGATCGCGGTATAGAAACGAAAATCAGACTGCAAGCCCCAGCTGCTGATTGTGCTGGCGATATCCGGGTTCATGTCTTCTACGTAACGCTGCAATGCGCTGGCCTTAAACGGTGCGCCCATCAGGCGACGATGATGCCGGTGTTCTTCTCCGTCGCGCAGCATCAAGCCATTTGGAAATAAGTCTTTTAACGACAAATTCCATGCTTGGCGGCTGGAGAAATTTTTATCGCGGTCGAGTAGTACAAACTCATTTCCTTCCGGGCTCAGTAAGTGAACGGCTTTGATAGACAGAAAGTGATTGTAGTAGACTGGCCCATACTTATTCGACATCTCGCTGAATAGGTCGTTACAGTTACGCATAAAGCGTAGCGAGTGTCCGACCAG
>CALKRK010000133.1 GCA_937989675.1 uncultured Arenicella sp.
GAGGCCATCGAAGATGCAAGGGATTACGCGCGAAATAAAGACAGCTACAACCGAGGGCAAAGGCGTACCTATCAATTGTCCAGGCATGATCTTGAGGCATTAGTGCCCGTTGTTCAGCGTCGTCTGCCTTTGTTAGTCAACGTCGAACGCGCCGCTGATATTTTGCGTGTGTTGGCATTTGCAAAAGAACAAAACTTAACCTTAATACTTTCAGGTGTGAGTGAAGGTTGGCGTGTCGCGGATCAAATAGCAAAGGCGAAGGTTCCGGTAATTTTTGACCCTATTAACAATTTGCCGAGCTCTTATGAAACACTGGGTGCTCGGCTTGATAACGCTAAGCTTTTGAATGACGCTGGCGTTACGATGATGTTTACCGGAATGGGTTGGCAAAATACTCACAACGCCTACCTTGTAAGGCAATCGGCCGGTAATGCGGTGGCTAATGGCTTGCCATACGAGGTTGCCATAATGGCGATTACGTCGAACCCAGCTAAAATATTTGGCTTGCCTGAGTATGGAGAGATCCGTAAAGGTGCGCAGGCAACATTGGTAGTTTGGTCTGGTGACCCCTTAGAGGTAATGAGCAATCCAGATATGGTAATGATCGACGGAAAAATATACCCGCTCGAAAGCAGAGCAACGCGTCTACGTGATCGTTATTTAGATCGCTTGAAGGCAAATCAACAGCCATAATTGCGGTAACACGCATATCTCTTCGAGCATAGAAACGTGCTCTTTAGCTATTAGATCAAATTTGAATATCTACACAATGAGAGATCGAGTTCATGCCAGCCTGGCGAGCGCAAAATTCGGGTGGCCCGGCTAGAAGGGTTAGGAGATTTGTGAATCAATACATAGCAAATTTAGGTTCGAATGGGCATGAGCTAAGACTCGGCGAGTCTGAGTGAAGCTATACTTTGAGCGGTGCGAGGACATTGCCTACCTAAGCCTCTCAAGAGCTTCGCTAATTTGGATTGAGGCAGTAATATGTTTTGAATATACCTGACGACGATTAGTTGTCTCGGTATAGCTGCTCTCTTAAGAAGTTTTCGTAACTTCTTTCTCTTTCAGCTTCAGTGCTTTCTCGCTCCAGCCAATCGACAAATTTTTGAAGGTGTGGCGGGGTTGCGCCAGATGGTTTGACCACATAGTAATGGCTCTCGCTTTTGAGAATTTCGCCGCCTACCCAGATAAGCTGCTTGGACCGCAGCTCGGGGTCTATCAGAAAGGATGGAATGATCGCTGATCCTAAAGAACTGAGTGTTGCTGAGATCAACATCGAATATTCATTAAACCGCTTGCCGACGAGAGCGCTATGCGAGGCAAGCTTATTCTTTTCAAACCATTCTGGCCACATAGTTGGCCTGTCTTCGAGGTGCAAAATAGGTGCTTTGCAAATATCGTCTGGATTAGTAATTCCATGGCGGCTACAGAACTGTGGTGTCGCGACAACGATGGCGTCTTCAGGACCTAAGTCGGTAACCTCTGTATCGGGCCAACCGCCATCACCAAAGCCAATCGCAACATCATATTCTTGGGCCTTAAAGTTAATTTGAGAGTTAAGTGTGGTGAAGCTGAACTCTATGTTGGGGTGTTTTAACTCAAATTTGGGTAGCCGTGGAATTAACCATTTAGATGCAAATGAAGGAAGCGTTGCGATATGAATGGTGTTTCCCTCTTGTCCTGCTGATACGGCTTTTAGGGTAGAGCGTCGAATCCTCTCGAGATCAACCGACAAATCACTCGCAAAAGCTCTTCCAGCTTTGGTGAGTAGAACTCGGCGACCAACTCTACGAAAGAGGTCAATGTTAAGTAGTTCTTCAAGTTCTTTGACTTGCCTGCTTATTGCGCTTTGCGTTAGGTGAAGCTCCTTGGATGCCATCGTAAAGCTCTCATGGCGAGCCGCGCATTCGAATGAACGTAGCAAAGTCAGTGATGGTAAATACTTACGTTTGTACATTTTTATTCATAATACTCATCAACCGATTCTCTTTTCATATCTTGTATCACATATAGGGAGCAGTTATCCCAATTAGTTGCACTCAAAGCGTTCATGAATTTCCCCCCAATGTCCTATTAATTGAGCCTCCATTTTTGATTTATTAACGATTTTTGATAGATGATTGTTGTTTTTAATCAAATGGTTATGGGTTTATTGGGTGATGTTTCTATAGTTTTCTATAAAGATTACTCATGAGTTTAAGGAATGAATAAAGTCCTAATCATTGTTTTTTTGAATTAAAACGCGCACCTAGTATGGATCGAAGATACCGATTTTCTATGGCCATTAAGAGCTGAAGGTATTCAAAAACAATAGATATATAAGCTGAATTTAGGAGAGATGGGTGTGAAAACCAAAATAGTAAGAGTCTTTACTCGTGTTTGTATCTGGTGTCTGGTTATTGTTGTCCATGTGTCAGCGAATGCGCAAACTAACACCACTAATGAAAGTGACGCTCGATTGGAAGATGAAACGAGTTTAGTCTTAGACGAGATTGTAGTCACAGGCACTCGAATAAAACGCAGCGCGGCATCATCGCCAACACCGACAATGGTGCTCGAAGCTGAATCGATCAAGCGCTCGGGTGTTGCAAACTTAGGTGACCTATTGCATGAGTTGCCGGCCATCTCAAATGGCACTGGCGGGAATGCCATTAACGATGCTAACGGTGGGGCAACCGCTAGTGCGGGCTTGGAGTTCCTTAATCTAAGGGGCTTGGGTGAAGAGCGCACATTGGTGCTGATTGATGGGCGTCGCCACGTTCCAGGCTCTGCCGGCGATGCGGCCGTTGATATCAGTATGATTCCAACGAACCTAATCGAACGAGTAGAGGTGATTAGTGGAGGAGCCTCAGCGGTCTATGGAGCGGATGCTGTTACTGGGGTTGTTAATATCATTACAAAGAAAGCATTTGATGGTTGGCAGATTGATTATCAAGCGGGTGCTTCAGCGCAGGGTGATGGAGAGACTAATGACCTGAGCGTCTTGTTTGGGCGTAACTTTCATAACGGCAAGGGAAATGTCATGATTTCAGCTTCTTACTACGATGAAAATGAGATTTCAATTGCTGCGCGTGATTATGCCAATCGATTGATTTCTTTCAATCCAAACCCTGCGAACACCGGGCCTAATGATGGCATCCCTGACCAGTTGTTGGTCGATGATCTTCGATTCACTCCATTGAACCGCGAGGGGACTTTAGCGTTGGTCAACAATGCGCGCACGAACCGGTTTGTGCCGATTGAGCAACTTGCCACGTTTGGTGGGCTGCCTCTCTTTCCTGGAGACCCAATCGGATTATCGGCTAGCTCCGCATTGGGCGATGGTCTAGCACCTGGGCAACTTTTGTTTGATTCGTTTACGATTGATCGTGAGTCAGGTCAGGTGCGCGCTTTTGATGAAGGTATCAACTGCGATTTTGTTGCATGCCAAGGCGGTGACGGTTTTCGCACTCCAGAGACGAATACGCTAAGCGTACCGATTGAGCGAACTATATTGGACCTCTCATCAAGTTATGAATTCGACAGCAGCCGCGTATTTGCGAACCTAAAATATGGCAACGTGAAATCCAATGCTTCAGGCCAAGCAAGCGTGTTTCATGATGGAAACTTTGGCCCCTATGTGCCGATATTCAGAGACAATCCTTTCCTGCCCGCAGCGCTAGCCGCTGAAATGGATGCACGCGGATTGTCGGTGGCTCCATTGGCCGTGGTCGGCGTGGCGCAAAGAAGCGACACCGAACGCGAGACCATACAGTTTATCATCGGTGGAGAAGGTAAAATGAACAACGCCATAGACTATGTGTACTATGCTCAGTATGGCCGCGTTGAGTCCAAGTTGGGCGATGCCGACGTGCTTAATTCGCGTTATTATCAAGCGCTTGATGCGACAACGGATGCGTCGGGTATGCCTGTCTGCAGAGATACTAGTGGAGGCTGTCAGCCTCTGAATATTTTTAATTCTGGGTTAAATAGCAGCCCTGAGTCGCTCGATTTTGTGGAAGCAAACGTGCTAAATCGGGATGAGATCGAGCAAGTTGTAATTGGGGCTAGCGTTAACGGTGATCTATTTGAGTTGCCTGCAGGAACGTCCAAGTTTGCGCTCGGAATCGAATATCGGAATGAAAAAGCGGAAAATATCCCTGACCCATTACTCCAAGCTAGAGACCCAGTTACCGGAGCTGGTGCCGGCTTAGTTGGTTCGCTGACACAAATTGATACCACACTAAACGGGTTTGTTTTGCCAACTAGCGGGCGGTTTGATGTGACTGAAGTGTTCGGTGAGGTCACATTGCCGATCATTAGTGATAAACCATTTTTTGATGAAGTGACCCTAGACGCCGCCTTACGCGTAGCCGATTACAACCTTTCAGGAACTGAAGTGAGTTATAAGACCGGGTTAAACTGGGCAATGAACGACTCCTTGAGATTAAGAGCTACTTACTCGCGAGCGGTTAGAGCGCCTAATGTTACAGAGCTGTTTGATCCGTTGGCGCCAGGGGCGGGGAATGCAACGGACCCATGCCACGTTGAGGAATTAGATTTCGGTCCTAATCCAGACAACCGACGTGCAAACTGCGCCGCGCTGGGGTTACCGGAGGACTTCTTGTCGTTAGCAGCGGTTGGGACAGTGACAATCACCAACGGCGGAAATTTGGAGCTCGACCCCGAAAGAGCGGATACCTTTACATTGGGTATGGTGATCACACCAACACCAATATCTTATATTTCATTAGATTTATGGGACGTTGAAGTAAATGACGCGATTACGGTTTTTGGTGCTAGCACAGTGTTATCTAACTGTGTTGATGGTGCAAATCTTAACCCGGTATTTTGTAATGACATATCGCGCAGTGGT
Source organism: uncultured Arenicella sp. (assembly GCA_937989675.1). Lineage (GTDB taxonomy): Bacteria > Pseudomonadota > Gammaproteobacteria > Arenicellales > Arenicellaceae > Arenicella. The sequence continues at coordinate 4,859 of CALKRK010000133.1, forward strand.
TCAGGCCAAATCACCAATATCTTTACTCAGTTTATTAATGCCGCGGAATTTTCGGCAAGAGGCGTGGACATTACCGCTGGAGCGCGATTTGATGGCCCAGGTTCAGGAGAATTCTCGGTCGATTTTCTTGGCTCGGTGATGGACACAAGAGAATTCTTGCAGGATGCTGATGATCTCGAGACATTGGTTGAAGAAATTGATACTGCGGGGAACCCCGAATTGCGAGGAAGCTTAAATTTAGGCTACAGAAGCGATAAGTGGCTCTTATCTTGGGATATGCGCTTTGTTGGCTCATCAAAATTTAGCGGCGATGTGCAGCCAGAAGAGTTGCCGGTTAATCGTGTGCCTTCCTTCCTTTATCACGATGTTTTCAGCAGCTATCAACTGCGTGACAACTTAGAAGTATTTCTCGGTGTTAATAATGTGCTTGATAAGGAACCACCCGCCTTACCCGATTTAAACACTGGAGGTTTGTTGTACGACGGAGTTGGACGCTACTATTTCGCAGGCCTTAGATTTACAAAATAGGTGTTTTGGTAATTCAATGATAGATACCTATGTTAAGTAAGTTACAGGCGTAAAAAATCCGATACCTCCCTATGGTGATATCGGATTTTTCTAAAACTAAGCTGCTAACTCAAACAAACAGCTTTGTATTCAAATTGCGTTTACAAAAGCAATCTATAGGCGATCTAGAAGCTATAAGTAACTTCTGCTCCATATATTCGGCCCTTCGACAACGGAGAGAAGGTGCCCCCCAATGGTAATGGACCGAGTAGGCTTGGCAATTGCGTATCACCGCCAAACTTCACTTCATCTGTGAGGTTTTTGCCAAATATACCGAAGCTCCATTTGCCGTCAGCAGATCTAAAGTCGATGCCTGCGTCCAATATGCCGAGTTCATCAATGAACCCTCGATTGTTATCTGTATACGCTGATTCGTCTCTATATGAGTAAGAAATACGAGACACGGCGGAGCCCCAGTTTCCAATGTCTGAATCCAATGTTAAGCCAATTGCATAAGTTAGCTCAGCCGCACGTGGCAGGTCGAGCTCGCGATCAGCGCCGTTAAGCACACCGTCCCCATTTAGGTCAAAGCGAACTGTATCGTACTCAGGGTCAATGTAGCCAACTGACGCATTTAGAATCAAGCTGTCAGTGAGAGGAAACAAGCCGTCAAACTCAGCGCCGGTTATGGTCGCATCCGCGGTATTTCTAATCACTTGAACAACGCCAGCGATTGGATCCGGTAGGTTGATTTCACGCTGCATATCATCGATTTTATTCTGAAAAATTGCGCCGCTTATTCGGCCGCCACTGGCTAGCCGAGTTTTGAAGCCGATTTCTAGATTGCTAACGGTTTCTTCATCAAATGGGCCGGGGCCAAAGTTGACTGTATCGATAGCGGTATTTCGCAGATTATAACCACCAGAGCGAAAACCACGAGTCCAATGCGCATAGGCTATAGAGTCGTCATTGAAGTCATAGGTAAAGCCAATCTTTGGAGAAGTATTGCTCCAGCTTTCTGTATCACGAAAATCGAATGGGCATTGATCGGCGACCACGCTGCATGGCGCATTCACATTGCGTACTAGTGATGCGATATCGGCACTTTTTTCCTCGTCGGTGTAACGCAGGCCGGCATTTAGAGTAAGCCTGTCGTTTATACTGTAGTCGGCAGAAAAGAACAAACCGAGCGTTTCAACTTCATAATCACCACCACCATCTTGGCTGAGGGCAAAGAAACCTGGAGGGGCTAATTCACCGAGTAGTCGTCTGTTCTCGTCATAGGAAAGTTCGTTTTTGAAATAATAAACACCTGTTGTTATTTGAAGGTTGTCACTAAGCTCCCCTGCGTAACGAAGCTCATTACTGATCTGGTCTGCATTTATTGCCGTAAGAGAGTGGAACAAGCTTTGAGGCGTGGCATCAACATCAAGTAAGCCTGTTTGTTCCATGGTTCGATAGCCAAAAACATTGGTGATCGTGCCGCTTCCAATGTCCAGCTCTGTGATTGTTCTAAAGAAATCGGAGCGGGTTTCCAGAAAACCCTCTTCATCGATTGATACATCATTGCTATTACGGCTGAAATCAGTTAACTGATTGGTCACACCAAAGCCATTGCGGTGGTTTTGTGAGGCAGGGCCGTCGCCACTTGAATCGAAATAATCATAAATAGCGGTGATGCTAAGATTATCTGAAGGTGTCCAAACAATTACTGGGCGAACTGAGACTGTATCTTGTTCACCTAAGGCATTGCCCGTGTTCTGATTTAGGAAGTAGCCGTCATCTTGGTTTGTGTAAAATGAAATTTTAGCTGCAAATGTATCGCTCACGGCTCCGCCAAAGCTGCCCATTAAATAGTAATTAGGATCTTCGCCGCCACCTTCAACCGAACCTTTTATTTTGCCCTCGAATTCTTCGCTAGGTCTGGCCGAATTCAGCAGCACTGCACCACCTGTTACGTTACGGCCAAATAATGTCCCTTGAGGCCCGCGTAGCACCTCAACACTTTCAAGGTCAAAAACATCGAAGACTACGCCCGCGTTAGTGCCTAAATAAACACCGTCGACAAAGGTACCTACGGTTGGATCAATACTCGGGATTGAGCTGTTAATACCCAAGCCTCGAATAGAGAAGTTTGCCACTCCTCGGGTCGTACCAATGTCATCAAAGGCGACGTTAGGCATACCAACTGAAAGGCTTTGGATATCTCTAACTTTCAATACGTCTAGCTGGTCTGAATTAAACGCGGTGATCGCTATTGGAACGTCTAAGATCGACTCTTCGCGTTTGCGCGCGGTGACTACAATTTCCTCCAATAATGCTGATGACGCACTGGAATCATCTTGAGCAAAGGCTGTGTTAGGGGATACTGTGATCGCGGCGGCAATGGACAACGAGAGTGCTGATAAGCTTGGAGCCAAGCGAGGGTATCTCTTCTTCATTAGTTAATCCTCCTTTGGATAAATATTATTAGTATTGTGTTGTGCTGTTTGTAAATTCTACATATTTAGATGCAGCTGAAAGGAGCGCCGCGCTAAGAGATAAAATTGACAATATAGCCAACAAATAGTGTAACTCTTTTTGAGTTAAAAGGGGTGAATATGCTGGCGATCAATGCTCTGTGTAATATTTGAAAAACGGAAGCTTGCGCTTGCGCCACATCTGTATTACGCTCAAGTTGCTGATAAATATAGATAAAATAGTTAGCCGTCTTACTATTCCTGTATTTGAATGACTCGTCAGCTATAAAATAATTAGAATAAAAGCCTTTGTGAAATGGGGAATTAGTATGTTTGATTTTGTAGGAAAATTTTTTAAAGGGCGCCCTGATAAAAAGCGGGCGCAGGCGCAATCCCAACGTGAGGCGGCGCAAAAGCGCAGAGCTGTTACGCGTACAACCGCGACTAAAAAGAAGGGAGTAACATACGACGATTCCCTTATTGATAATCTCGAGAAGGACCATGAAATTCTGGTAGAGATTTTTGGGAAGATATGGAAGAACGGATACGAAGAAGAAGATTTTGACGCCTTAGCTTTGCACCTTAGAGAGTTTAAAGCGATGTTTCAAAGCCACTTGTTAAAAGAGAATGTAAAGTTTTATGCGTACTTAGAGCAATCAATGAAAGAAGACGCTCACTCCTTAAGTGTGGTGCGCGAATTTCGCAGAGACATGAACGATATCGCCAACGCGGTCATTAGTTTTTGTAAGAAGTACGAGCGGCCCGAATACACCAAAGTTGCGGTCGAATCGTTTGTAAAGGAATATCAAGGAATAGGTCAGGCTTTGGTACGGCGCGTTCAGTTAGAGGAGCGAGATTTGTACTCGCTGTACGCCCCTAGCTAGTTAAGAACGTATTGAGCTTTCGTTTTAAACAGGAGAGTAAAAGAATAACGGAACTAAGGTAACTGAAAATTAGTTAGGAGAGTTTTCAAGACAAATATCTCCGTAACTCTGCTCTGAGTGCATGATGCGGCGCGATTCCCTACAAATCGTGCTGTAAACCCTTAACCCTACAATACAGAACAGAAAAAATTGAAACAGATTGTGATCATTGGCGCCGGGCCGACCGGCGTTAAGGCAGCCAAAGAATTGCTCAAAAAAAGTGATGACATTGCCGTTAAGGTGTTTAATGGTGAGTCAACTAGACCATATAACCGAGCTCAACTCTCGTACTATCTGGCTGGTGATTTGCCTCTTGATGATCTCAATAATTCCCTGCAAGATCGCGATGGTCGGCTGCAACTTTTTGAAGGTTGCCGAATAGAAGAAGTGCGCGTCGCAGATAAAGTCGTTGTCGACCAACAGGGTCAAACGCATTCCTATGAAGAGCTTATTATTGCCACTGGCTCGACCGTCAGCGCACCCGCGATTGCTGGAAATGACAAATCGGGTGTTTATTGTTTTCGCTCTCTGAGCGATGCGCAGATGTTAATTAAGCGCCGTCAAGAAAATCAAAATATCTTTGTGATTGGCTCGGGCCCTTTGGGTATTGAGACGGCGCTCGCAATGAAAACTTTAAGTAATAAGGTCTACTTACAGGTGCGCTCTAGCCTGTTTGCTAGCGAGCTTGACGATAGTGCAAAAGGCATCCTTGCGGACTATATTCGCTCTAACGGTGTAGAAATTGTGGATGATGCTCTAGTTGAGCGAATTCAGGGAAATGGCAAAGTCTCTGCCGTTACACTCACGAATGGTGAGGAGTTAGCGGTAGATACCGTTGTTATGTGTACCGGTGTGTCGCCTTTTAAGGAATTGGCCAGTAGCGCTGGTATTGATGTGGGGCGCGGCATACTTGTTGATGACTTTATGCGAACCAATTGCCCAAATGTGTATGCAGTAGGAGAGTGTGCAGAACATAAGGGTGTCAGCCATGGTTTGATTAGCCCGGGTTATGAGCAAGCAGAAGTGTGCGTAAACCACATTGTTGATGAGGCCAAGCCGTTTTCGGGAAAACGCGGCGAATTGCAGTTTAAGTTTCGGAATTTTTCCAGCCAAGTACTAGGTGACGTTACTGAGAGTGATGAAAGGCAGGTATTCGTTTACAAAAATACACTGAAGAATGTGTATCGCAAACTGGTGTTTAATGGGCGTCGCTTGGTAGGTGCAGTCATTATAGGTGAGTGGACCGAAGCGGGCCGAGTTGCTAGTTTGATTAACGGCAAAAATCGTCTGGCGCGCGGTTCTCAAAAGTTATTTCTAAAAGGCGGAAACCTTTGGAATGAGCAAACGTTATCGATTCTGGATCAGCCTGAGGACTATGTGGTTTGCCTATGTAAAAGCGTCACACGCGGTGAAATTTCAGCTTGTATGGAAAAAGGGCATCGAACCCTAAACGCGTTGGGGGAAGAGCTTGACGCTGGTGTTACCTGCGGGTCTTGCCAACCGCTGTTAAGCAATATGATTAATGAGCCTGTGCCCAATTTGATTATGCGGCACTACAAGCAAATTTTTTGGGCGTCAATTGTTTCAGTGATTGTCATCGCCTTGACATTCTTCGCGCCTAAATTACCGTTTGATCGTTCTGTACAGTTCGCGTTTCAATTCGAAAAAATTTGGTATGGAAGCGTCTATAAACAACTGACTGGTTACATTTTGCTAGGCCTTGTTTTTCTCGCTGGTGCGCTTTCTGCGCGCAAGCGCTGGAAACGTTTGAAGATTGGTAATCTCGATAATTGGCGCTATGCACATACCATTTTAGGTTTAGTCGCATTGGTCGCTTTAATTGTGCATACCGGTTTTCGTTTAGGGGAAAATTTGAGCTTTGTGTTAATGGTGGTGTTTTTACTAGCAACTCTCACTGGGTCTTTAGTTGGGGTATTTATGTCGCGCAATCATCATTGGACTGATCTCAAATTAACGCAGTACCGAGCCTGGTGGTCGCGTGTGCATTACAGTCTTCTTTGGTTGTTGCCGGCGCTACTCGGGTTCCACATTTTATCATCGTACTATTTTGCATAGAGCTTCCGTTGCTCGATGCAAAGAATATTAATTACACATAGGCTGGGGGCGGCTTAAACGGGGGAGCAACAATAACAATAAAAACAACAAACAAACTATGAAAGAAGGTAAAGGCTTTGGGTTCTTGCATTATGGAATCCTGGTTTCGGTCGTGCTCGGTACGATCTTTGGATATAACCTTTTCTATGGTGACCGTCAGCTATTCTTGCCGGGAAAGACGACACATGGTCACCACCAGGTTGAAATGCAGTGCAGTGCGTGCCATGTGGAATCGTTTGAAAGTAGTGAACCGATGCAGCAGGCTTGCATGAATTGTCATGGCGAATCATTGGACAAGGCTCGTGATACTCATCCCAAGAAGAAGTTTACAGACCCGCGTAACGCAGACCTGCTTGCGAACTTAGACGCGACCAAGTGTGCGACTTGCCATGTTGAACATTCGCCTGAAATTACTGGCGAATTTGGTGTGACGATGCCAGAGGATTTTTGTTTTTATTGCCACCAAGAAATTGGCCAAGAAAGAGAAAGTCATCAGGACTACAGTTTTGATAGTTGCAGTGACGCTGGGTGCCACAACTACCATGATAATCGAGCGCTGTACGAAAAGTTTCTTGCAAAGCATCTGGATGAGCCAAACCTCTTGGACAACGCTGAACTGCGTATCCCTAATGCTGTTGATTTATGGCTAAAGAAAAATAGAGACAAACCAGCCTTACAACAGCAAGACAGTAGTTCGGACGCAGTGCCTGGCGCAACGCAAGGCATAGTCGAAGACTGGGCGCAGAGCGTGCATGCTACTGCTCAGGTAAACTGCGCAAATTGCCATGACTCGAACAATTGGGTTACTCGAGAGGGCACTAATGTAAATCACAATATCAGTATTGATTCATGTGTCTCATGCCATGAGCGACAAGTACGGAGCTTCAGGCAAGGGCTACACGGTATGAGGCTGGCCGTGGGCATGCCACCAATGCGTGTTAAAGATGCTCGGTTGCCAATGTTAGAAGATGCGCAGCATCGAAGTTTAACCTGCGCCACTTGTCACGACCCGCACAAACCAGATCTGCGTCAGGCAGCGACTGAGGCCTGCCTCGGTTGCCATAGCGATGAACACAGTTTGAATTATCGAAATTCTGCGCATGCACGAAGCTGGGAGCTAGAGATTTCTGGAGAAGCTGCAGCAGGCACCGGGGTGAGTTGCGCCTCTTGCCATATGCCTAGAACGAAGAAAGGAAAAGCCGTATTTGTGGAGCACAATCAAAGCCTTACCTTAGAGCCCAATAGCAAAATGCTGAGGCCCGTTTGCCTGAATTGCCATGGGCTTGAATTCGCAAGTGCGGCCTTAGCAGATCGCGACCTCATAAACAGCAATTTCTCTTATTCGATTAGCAGTTCACATCCGAGCTTTGCCTTAGTTCGCAAACGGCTCCTTGAGAAAAAGGCCCGAAAGCAAAAGCGCCAACAAGAAAAGAATTAGCAAATACGAATAGCTAACCCCAGTGATCAAATTATTAACTCCAACCGGAAGCAATCCTATGAAAAAACTAAGTCATAAACTAGCTACCTTGGCGACGTTCGCCGCCGCGTCAATCCCTGTTGTACAGGTTCACGCGGAAATCTCACCACAACGTATGGCGGACGCTATTTTTGCTGTGATCGAGTCAGATCGTGCCGTATACACAAAAAAGGTTGTAAATCGCTTACAAAATGAAGAGGAAGTAATCACAGCGGATGAGCATTGGCAAGATGAACAGGCTCTGCCATTGCCAGCTCAAATGCTAAGGATGGGCGCTGAAGGTGTGGCTGAAAAAGACCTTGGTGTTACCTACGCTTTAATGTCGACTTGGCCAATCAACAAGCAAAATGAAGCGGTTACCGAAGTTGAAAAGAAAGGCATGGACTTTATTATGGCTAATCCAAGCAAACGTTTTTATTCAGAGGAAACGTTGGGCGGCCAAAAATATTTTACAGCGGTATATCAAGACATTGCAGTCTCGGAAGCCTGTGTGACTTGCCACAATGACCATCAAGACAGCCCCAAAGATGACTTCAAATTGGGTGATGTTATGGGTGGTGTGGTGTTGCGTATCAAGTTGGACTAACAGTCTACACTCCTAGCCACGATATTTCAGGAACTAATTTGGAGATATCGTGGCCGATGGTGGTCGTTTCGCGATAATTAGAATTTGGCTTTTATACCTAGGAAAGCTCGTCGACCAATTATGTCGTACAACGGGTTTTAGTAAGTTCTATAGCTCCATCAACGACCGCTTTGCGCACACCTAGTTGTCTAGGTATTAGAGTCTGTATTGGAGTCTCGGATCTTTATGCTCTCAGTCTTCTCTATTCATCTTGTCAGTTCGTTTTGATGTTATTGGGAGAACATATGGTCAAAAATCCGTTTTGATATACAAAGCGTAATTGATGCTGAGAGTGTTGAAACGTGCCGTAACAGCTGAACGCAGCTAGCAAGGAAATTTGATGAAAGGGCGCTTCTTATTCGGTTTGAAACGGGCGAACCCTAAGATTAAAAACCCATACCAAACGATTTAGCTGTTCGGTATGGGCGTGATAAAGCGCGGTCTTTTTTGGGGGGGGAGAGCTTCAATCCATTGAAGCCTGCCCGCGCTCTATCGGTCCAAAGGTCTACAAGCAGATAACCAGGATGTTTCCGTTTTTGGCTTTTATTGGAAAACATATTTCATCATCAGGGGCTGCAACTACCGGCACTTCGCCGATGGTGATCTCGGTGTTAGCGTCCGCAAAAAATGTATTGTTATCGGTCGACATAAATAAAAGCAGTTGCAAACTGTGGCCATCTGGCAAGTCGGCCGTTTCCGGTATCGGACCGGTAAATACCGCTATGCCATCCGCTCCAGTCGCAAATGTGCTCGGGATCGTATACATGAAACTGGTTGTTCCAGTATTCGGGTCAGTGTCGGGCACCGCAACGTTAAATACGCTTGTAGCGACCGTTGCTCCATTATCGTCAAGCTGACGTATCTGTGTTGCAATGTAAGCGAGGTCTTCTTCGATACCATTGCTTGCTCCGGTAGCGTAGGTGACGTCGATGTTTAAGGTCTCACCAATATCCGCTTGTGGCAGTGTTGCTCCAGCAGGGATGAAGTCGGCAATATTGTCGAATGTGATAGATCGAACACGGTCCGGTATCGGCGGCAGATCACCAATTGTGATTGGTGTGTTTGCGTTCGCAAAAAACGTGTTGTTGTTGGTCGACATGAATAGAAGCAATTGCAAACTGTGCCCAGCTGGCAAGTCTACTGTTTTCGGTATTGGATCTGTAAAAGCAGTGACACCATCGGGCCCAGTCGCGAAATTTGTAGGAATTTCATACATGACGTCGGTAGTTGCCATGTTCGAAGCAGTCTCGGGAATCACTACATTAAACGCGCTGGTTGCAACGATGGCTCCACCAGCATCGAGCTGACGAACTTGTGTTGCAATGTAGGCTAAGTCTTCTTCGACACCACCGCTTGCACCAGTCGCATAGGAAATATTCATATCCAATACATCGCCAATATCCACGTTCGGGATTGTTTGCCCCACGGGAATGAAGTCGGCAATATTGTTGAACGTTATTGCACGGTCGCGGTCGTCAATTGGCGGGTCAACAACCAGTTCTCCAATGATGATGTCGGTATCGGCATTCGCGAACCCGGCATCGCTATCAACCGACATAAAAAATATTAATGTGAGTTTATGCCCATCTGGTAAATCTTTTGATTCAGGAATCGAATTGCCACTGGCAAATGTTGCTGGTATTTCGTAGCTAAAGCTGGTTGTCGCTGCGTTTGGCTCGGAGTCGGGCACGGCGTTGAAGAATGCGCTGGTATCAACAGCATTACCGGTCTCGTCAAATTGACGAACTTGCATCGCAATGTAGTTAAGGTCTTCCTCAACTAGCCCTCCAGGTGTGCTGGCTATACCGGTTGCATAAGTCACGTCAACATCAAGTATGTCACCAATCTCAAACCTTGGTAGCGTTTCGCCGTTGGGGATAAAGTCAGCTATGTTGTCGAATGACAGCGACCTGACTCTAGTGCCGCTCGGTGCACCATTGTCGGTTGCGTCGCCAATGGTGATCGAAGTATTCGCATCGGCAAAGCCGGTATCACTATTGACGGACATGAAAATAATCAGTATCAACTGATGACCTGGTGGCAAATCAGCCGTATTGGGTATTGGTGTGCTGTCGGTAAATGTGCTTGGCACATCATAGGTATAGGTAAGACTTGCAGCGTTGTCGGCACTATCAAGAACGACAGTTGTGAATGCGCTATCGGCCACCGCATCACCGTTTTCATCTTCTTGGCGAACGAACGTAGCCACGTAAAAAAGGTCTTCTTCAACAAAATTGTCAATGCCTGTTGCGTAGGTGATATCAACATCCAATGTCTGGCCAATCGCGATCTCCGGAAAGCTCGCATCAGCAGGTGTGAATCGATCAATGTTGTCAAAGGTGATCGAGCGAGCTCGTGTTTCGACAGGCGGCGCACCATCACCAATCATGATTGGCGTATTAGCATTTGCGAAGGAACTGTCGCCAGCAAACATAAATAAAATCAGCAGTAGCTGATGCCCGGGCGGCAAGTCGACACTTTCTGGAATTGGGTCGGTAAACGGAGTTACGTTGTCCGTTCCAGTCGCAAAATTAGTTGGGATGGTATATGAAAACGTGGTAGTGCCTGAGTTTTCCGCCGCGCTCGGAACAGCCAAGTTAAATGCACTGGTGGCAACAATTTCGCCAAATTCGTCTATTTGACGAATTTGGGTTGCGACATAATTTAGGTCTTCTTCAACGCCGCTCGAAATGCCCGTTTGGTAGCTTACCGCAAAATTTTCCCTGTCACCTAACTCAAACTGCGGCAAGGTTTCATTTTCTGGGATAAACGAATCTATGTTATCCCAAGTGATTCCAATTGTGCGGTCATCTAAGTTTGGTGCGGGTGCAGGTGTGCGAGTAACTGCACGGCTAAAATCAAATAACTGAAGAGATAGACTACTTACCGCACCGCTATCTTCGTCCGCAGAACCGTCAGGGAAAGTGACTTTTACGGTATTGTCACCATCTTCTAGGAAATTAAATGGCACTGGTATTTCCAGTAAGCTAAAGAAAACGTTGTCGCCGAGCGGGAAAATATCTCGGCCAAGTTGGGTGTCGCCGCGATAGTCATTTGGCACAATCACAACGTTGTCATTTACGGTGAGCGTTGGTGTGCGTGACAAAAATGCATTTCTACCAAGCCCCATTCTCAATACGGCTTCGCCATTTGTGCCTTTGCTTACGTTAGGAATGGTGAAGGTGATTTCCTGCCCAGCGAGAATATCTTGCTTATAGGTAGTTGCATAAATTTTTGATTCGGTTGATGTTTCATCAATAGTAGGAGCTGCGTCGAAAGTATATTCAACAATCATTGTGGCTTCTGGCTTGACTACTATAGAAGCAGGCGCAACAGCGAAATCGTTATCGTCGAGCTGCGGTGAACCATCAGCGGCTTGAAATAAGTGTTTGATGTTCACATTCGTGATATTCGAACTATCAATTCCGAGCTCATTAAGGTTAACAGTGAAATCGTCTTTGCTCAGGCTATTAAGTATGACGTAAGCCTTGTCGTCTTCCGTATTCACATAGGCATCGACCATTAAATCAATCTCAGTCGAGAGAGTGTCAATACGTGTGCCTTTAACGTCTGCCCATAATTCGTAAAACTTGATTACTTCGGTAAAGACTGACTGCTCCAAGTTATCTCTGTCCAGCTGATCTGGCTCGTTCTCGCCACGCAGCATACGCCAAGGATAGACCCTGTCAGGCGTCACATTGCCAAACAGAAAGTCTGCTCGGCCAAGAACGAATGGCACCGTTTTTTCGATGACATTAGGGCGCTCCATGAATTGCATCATCATTGAAGAGAACGATTTTAGAATTAACCAATCTCGTTGAGGAGACCAAGGCTCTGAGTAGAAGTCATTTAGTTGAGCACCATATTCTGAAATAAGCCAAGGTTTCACAGAGCCGTGTTGAATCGTGTTGTAATGCTCGATCATGTCCAAGGTTGCTTCGATATTACCGCCTTTTCGCAGTAGCTCTCGGCTAGCCGACGTGACGCCGCCGCCTGGTGTGCCAGAATTGTTTACGTTACCGCCACCAATGCTGTGGAAGTCATAGAGGTGAATTGAGTAGAAGTCCATGTCTTCACCAACTTCATCAATAAAGCGCCTCCATCGTTCATCCCAGTGGCTAAACAGTTCGTCGTTGTCTGGGGTTTTGAACTCGAGATCAGGGAACGCGTTAGTGAAACCGCCAACTTTTAGATCGAGGCCAGGGTTTGCGGCCTTGACCTCGCGAGCCACACTGCGATGCATTTCAAAAATTTCTTCGACGGTTGCTTCTTCACCAGGAGCAGCAAAATCGATAAGCGGAAAAAATGGTTCATTGATGACTTCGATCCATGTGGGTCTTGGTGGGCCATCTGTGCCTCCAGTGCCATAGGCATCTCGAATCATAAGCCCCATGAATTCACCGGTGGCAGTGCCGAAATCATCGTCTAGATTCGGATCATCTGCTTGGGAGAAAGCGAAGCCTTTTGAGTTTAGTGTGCCGTTTGGAAAAAAGGGGTGGTCTTGAGCCGCAACGATGGTGCGGCCTTTGAATTCGTCTGCGTGGCGGCCAGTTTTCTCGCCATAATCTTCGTTGAGTAAATCACCGTACATAAGAATGTCCGCCGGGTCAGCAAAGCCTGCGCGGCTAGGGTCTGTATCCGGGTCTGCCTCAACTTGTTCGCCGATGAAGCGCATTCGCCCAGTTTCGCGCCCATAGTGCGCGTCATAGGTGTTGAGTAGGGTATCAATGTGGTTTAGACCACTTGTGGTGTTGTAATCACCTTCGGTGGCATCGGCATGAATGACGATGTATTTTTCTCTGTCGAATGAGTCTTCATCGCCAACAACGTGTTTTACATCGAAGTTAATATCGACTTGAACTTGTGCTGACGCAGACATGCTCAAACCAACAACTAGGAGAAGTAGGAAAGAGAGCCTTGCGAAGGGATTGTGGCATTTGGTAACTTTGGTGTGCATGGGTATATCGCCTTTATTTATCTATTTATTGTCGACCCTTTGTGCTCTTAACGGCTGATTTAGAGGGGGCAACTGCGAGTTGCAAAATTGTAGACAAAATACAATATTAAGTCTACAAAGTTATATCCATTAGTCGTTTTGGTAATATCAGGCTGTGTTTACATACAAAATAGTCATCCGTCTGGTTGCACGTGATGATTGATTCTGGACTTTGCGCTGGGTGTCAAAGGGCCACTTCGAGGCGGGGGCGTCATCAAGTTAATCGCCCAAGTGTTGATGGCGATCTTTCAATACGAGACTTGGTTAGTAGCGCTGATAAACGTCGCTGAAAAGAGTTTCTAAGGCGGACTATTAGTGGTTAGGTGGGACGTCCATGTCATTTGAAAACCGTCAAGTTCTCGTCCCTTAACTTTAAACTGGGGGAGAAGTTTATAGTTAATTAAGGAAGTGCGTAAGCCAAAGTTTACTTATGTCTTAGCTCAGTGCAGGATTTGCTAGAAATGGTTGGAATATTAGTTGTTTAACAGAACAAAACTAATGTTGACTAGAATAGAAGCCTCGCAATGGTGTGTTAGTTTTTGTATTAGAGTTGCTGAGTTTGAGACTATCAATAAACGACTGTCTTAAAGTTGAAGAGCTGGCTGGCCCGGTGATCTTTTCGCTTAGCACTCGTAAATCCGGTTGTGGTTGACCGTTAACGGTAATGACATCCGATATAGTGAGTAGGTATCGATTATTACTTCTCAGTTCTACGGGGAAAATCGCCAATAGCGTTGGGCAGCCGCGCTCAATGCCGCTAGGGGTGGTTTGCATGGTAATACGAATATTTTTAACGCCAGGTGTGGTTTTTCGATAACCGTTAAATGGCAAGGAATCTATATCATTTCCTATGACGGTCACTCTGTCAGTGACTAAGTCGATCGTGGCTGAATAGGCGATAGGTGCAATAGTGTTATTGGCTCTTCGGCAAAAAACATCAGGAGAGAAACCCCACTCAGGCGGCTGTTTGTTTTGTGTGGAAGCAATGATGCTTGGCATTAGTAGTAGTAGACCATCTTCCTCTTGTGTTTGGGAGAAAGCACTAGGAATAGATAGAGCGAGCAGCGATAGCGTTATTAAGCAAAAGGCTTTCAATTTCATTTGATGGTTGATCGTGAATTGTATGATGTTCAATTTTTAAAAATGCTGCTGACGAAGTTGGGTAGGGGGCTATTGTTCGAAGTGTTATGCTGCGCCTTGTAAAATCAAAAATCTGCAAATCAATTAAGTCTTTGGATATGCGGAAATGTATCGGGCTTGAACTATTAAAACTAGTGTCACAACTGCGGAAATTGGTGTCACTTTAGGAGAAAATAGTGATTTCGGTAATTGATGTTGCGCATTCTCGGTCTTTGGGTTGGAGTTGCACGGGTTTTTAAGAGTATTTTTTAGGGTTGGTTTAGTTGATGGAGTTTTCTCATTTTTTTTTGTATTACTTAATCGCATTTGCGATTCAAGTACTTTTATTTCTTTATTTACGTAAGGCCAGTATAAGAACACCGTTCTTGTACTCCTTATTTGGGGCACTTTTTGTTTCAGGTCTGATTCAGATGAGTATGTTTCTGATGCCTGAAAGTCAGCAAATCAGTCATGAAATAGGAATGCGCCTTTTTTATGCTGTTACGTTCATTGTTTTTGCCTGTGTTATTAGTTATGCGTTTGCAGCTTGCGAAATTGAAATCGGTGATTTTACTTCTAGAGTAGAACTTGCGATTTGGCTTGTCGCTTTCTGCGGGGCTATATTGTCCTTGGTTTCCGATGAAATTATCTCTGGGGCTAAACCTCTGTCGTTTTCAGTCACGGCAATCAGAGGTAAGAGTTATTGGTTATTTCAACTGCATGTTTTCTTCATATTAATCGTCACCATGGCGCTTGTCGCGCTGGCTTTCATAAAGGCTGAAAGCTCGGTTGGGAGAAAGCGAAGTATGTTTGTGCTTATCGCTTATGCTCCTTTTGCTATTTGCACAGCCATACTAATGATTGCCCTACGATATGGCTCGGAAATTAATATGCCTATGATTTTTCCATTTTTTAGCACGATGACTATCGTTGTTATTGTCTATGGAGAATATGTGCATAGCGTAAAACTGAACGATAGTGATAAAAAGATATCTGTCTACACGCAAGAACACATATCTTCAGCAAACGACAAGTTAATAACGATATTCAATAACTACAAACTGGGAGAGGTTTCGTTTACCCAGGCAAGTGAACAGATTGATTATCTATTACTAAGTTATATGTACGACAAGCACAACGGAAATATGATGCGAACAGCACAAGCTATGGGTTTAGGCAGATCAACACTGTATAAAAAGGTGCAAAAGCATAAGTTAAAATGAGCGAGTGTTAGGGTTGTTGGTTTACGGTCCAGTCGTAGTCGATAAAAGTCACTTTATAGTCATTTGGGATTTTGTCGGTTCGGTATTGGTTTACGTAGCCAATTAAGTCTTGCTTCTTGCCCGAGGCGACGTAGTCCTTGGTATAAAACTTCATAATGCCTGACAGAGCTACGATTTTCGATGCACTATCTATTTTGATGTGTTTAGGCTTATTGAAGAACTCAATTGAAGCTTGTTGTAAATCCTGCTCTAACGTCTCGGCTCTGAACACAGTTTTGGGTAGGCGGGGGCAATCTTTAACCATGCAGTTCAAGACAAAGTGCATGCGCGGTTCATCGAGTTTTCGGATTACCTTATTTTCATAGTCGTAGAGATTGGTTTTTTTGCCACCAATCTTAACTTTTCGGAACTTAAAAAAGGATGCACGCTTCCATAGAGTACTGAAGTTTTCAGGAATATCTCGTTCAACTATTCCCCACATTGCCAGAGCGTTATAGGTGTTAACGTGATACGCCAAAATGTCAGCCTGATTTGGGAAAAGCTCTGGGTGAGATGCCGGGCTGACCTCACTCACAACGGCGATGAATTTAGTTAGCTCCTCATGATCATTTGCTAATGTTGTGAAGTTGGTTCGGCCTTCATCATCAACGAATTTGTCGAGCGTGGTCTGCCAATCAGTTAGGGCACTCAAATAAGGATTATCATTGGCCATTGAGTGGTATGCGGGGCCGAATAAGGTGAGAAACACTAGAAATTTGAATAGAGCCTTTTGCATTGTTGTTCACTCGTAACATTAAATGGTTTTAAGTAGAAGTTTCGACAGTAATAGCTTGCAGATGTCTATTCGCGACACCATCTTTAAGCGGTTTGTAGCTCAATAGCGTACCATCGCTGCGCTTAATCTCTAGTGGCGTTAAAATATAGTCATCGCGTTGTGCGTTGTGTTGGCACATTGATACTGGCCCATCGGCGGTCATTACCATAAACGAACAGGCGTCTATGCGCTCCTGGTTGAGCTCTTTGGCGTCCATGAAGTTTTGTACAAAAAACGTGAGCTTTTCCACTTTGCCACGAGCTTTAATTAAGTCTGGAAACGTTGATCTACCGAGGCTGATGCCGTGTTTGAGTAGTCGCCACCACCATTTAGGTTGACCTATTGCCGCTTTGGCAAAGCCCCATGCAATTTCTAATTTCTTCTGCTGCCGATCCCAGCTGATGTGCTGAAAATCGTCAACAAAATCACTGAAGAAATCGGCATCTGGCACGAGTGGGTAAATATTATTGTTCACCACTATGCATGGCAGATAGCTATGGCAGTCTCGGTGTCCAACTTGCAAAGCTTCCCAAGGTAAACTTTTGTTCACGCCTATTTCAATTTGTTGTTGAACCGTATCTCGGTTGATAATCAAGTCTCGCTTTCGCCATTCGCCTCGGCCAGTATCTGCTTGCAGTTGAAAGGACGTTAACCCGATTTGATTTGCATGTTCACGAAAGAATGTTACTAAGTCAGGAATTTCATGGAAATTGCCTTTGTGTACTGTGGTATTGAATATCACCATCAGGTTGAGGCCCTCGGTACGCCTTAGATATTCCTCGCGGATTGCATTCAGTGCTCTCTCGCTTTCGCCATTTTCGCGCCTCTGTGAGCTGTCGACATGAAATGCAACATCGCGTAAGCCTACCTCGGCAAGTTGTGTAAGCAGTTTTCGACTCGCTGATATTCCATTAGTGAAAAGGGCTGTGTACAAGCCTAAGTCGTTAGCGTAACGCACAATCTCTATGAGTTCACTGTGCTTGCGTAAAGTCGGGTCACCACCGGTTATTTGAACATGGGTGCCAGGGCCATAATGCTTTAAAGCGTCGTCTAAGCGACGGAATATTTCCTCGATTGGAACGTCAGCAACCTGTTGTGAATGTTCCGATAAGTAACACAAAGTGCAATCGAGATTACACTTCTGAGTAATTTCAACGGCAACACATCCAATGGTTTGTAGACGCCCTAGCACTTGGTTACGAGTAAACGCCGAACCCATGCGCTTTTGCGTAGAGTGCATGCGAGCAATCTGAGCCGAGTCTAATTGTGTGGTGTTCTTTTCAGTAATAGTATCGCTCATCAGCCTTTCTCTAGTAGGGGTTATAAAGGTCCGGTGAAGTAGCGCTCGACGCTACCTGCATGTCACTATAGAACGAACTTCGCGATGGTTAATTACTTAATGTGTAGAAAATTTAAATTTATTCTAGGTTTGGTGGCTTGTTTGAGTTGCGCGAGCATTACGGTTCAGGCAAATCAGCGGTTCGAAACCCTCAAACAAGAAGTATTTGCCGAACCCTATACGGAGCGGCCAACATTCAAAGTGACGCGTAAGCGGTTTGGTAAGTCCGGGAACAATCCGGCTAATCATTTGCGGTCAGCCGCCCGTCGTACCCTAAAAAATAGTCAGGATTTAATCAATTTCAAAAATGACCGGAAATTATTGCAGGCCAATGGAATTTGTTTCGCTGGTCAGTGGGTAATTGATCAATCGAGTGACTACTCTGGTTTGTTCAAAGAGGGCACGCTTAGCCCCGTTATCGTTCGAGCTTCAGTCGCCTTGGGCGGTGTGCTGCGCAAAGATAAGCGCGCCTTTGGTATGGCAATTAAGTTGCTACCTGATACCTTGGGAGATGAGCCTAGTTTGAATATCTTTGTGTTAAATTCGATGGGCGGCGTAGTTGCCCCGAATACGCTGGATCTAGTAATGGATAATCAACCGCCGCTGGGACGTATCCCGCGCTGGGGTGATATTCGCACCGCATTGAGAATGAAGAAGGATTTGGAGGCGGCCGACCGTGAACAGCTTTTATCACGAACCAATGGCGAGAAAATTAAACCGCAAGTTGCTTTTCGGCCAGTCAATCATATTGCATCTTATCAAGCTGATAAGGTTAGTAGCCCAAAATGGTTCCGATTATCTGCACAAACCACAACACGGGTTGAGCAAGATGATTTTAGAGATGAGCTTGCGCTTTCTAACTACCCAGATGAAAAGATAGTTTACGCAATAGAGGTTGCGGAGGATCATGGTGGAACAAAAGAGTCGGCAATCTGGCAGGCGCTCGGGCGTTTGACTTTGTCCGAGTCAGTAACGTCTAAAGCTTGTGATGGGCGTTTGCACTTTCAGCACCCGACTCTTGAGTAAGTAGAACGCAGCACGAGCACTTAACCAGTGTCGCAAGAGTCTTTCGGATTGGACTTGCTTAGTCGACGTACATATTTTTTGAATAGACTCATTTTGCTGCTCATATTTCATTAGAATGGAAACACCACGAATAGATAAAACCGGCCACAATGCGAAATAAATTCACACCTCTTGTTATTCTTTTTGCCATCATTTGCGCGCTTGCTACCTGGTTTTTAAGCCCGATTGGCTCCGAGGGTTTTGGTATTTGGTCCTTATTGCCCGCCACCGTCACGATTTTGTTCTGTTTCTTCACCCGAAACGTAGTTTTATCTCTTTTTCTGGGTGTGTTTGTTGGCGGTTTGGTCGCGGGGGAGCTAAACCTTATTAAAACGTTCTTGGTGCCTGCGCTCGGCACTGAGAACTATGCTCAGATGTTGTTGGTTTATCTGTGGGCGCTTGGCAGTTTGCTCGGTTTGTGGAATGCCAACGGTGGTGCCAGGCATTTCGCAGAGACCCTGGCTCAACGTTTTGTTAGTTCACGTAAATCGGCTAAGGTTTTTACCTGGGTGATGGGCGTTGTCTTTCATCAAGGTGGCACAATTAGCACTGTTTTAACAGGCACGACC
>CALKRK010000134.1 GCA_937989675.1 uncultured Arenicella sp.
TCGCCATCTGTGTAGTTAACGCCAAATCGAACATTCTTGTGTGCGTACCAGTTGAGACCAAGCGTGTAGGAAGTCGCATCAGTTCGACCAAGTTCGATATCACTGTAGTTTGCATCACCATCTTCATAGCGCGCAACCACTTCCCAGGCACCAGCTTTACCTTCTGGCGTTACCCGTTTGAAAATACCACCTTTATATGGGCGCGACTCACCTGTAAGAATGTAGCCAGCTTGTACGTAGTAACCGCTGATATCGTCGTTGCCGTTCTCGCCGTCCATGTATTCGGCCTGAATATGGAAAGGCCCTGTTGAAGATGCGGCTTCAAAACCCACGGCGCTGCTATCGTCGATATCTCGGTATGCTAGGCCAAGATGCAATACGCTGGTGTCGGTTTTAATCGGCGCAATTGTATAGCGCCCGGCAAAGCCCGTCTCTTCTCCGCTTTCGGTGTCGTTTACATCGTCAGTGAAAAACGAAACCGCGTAGGTAGAATTACCGAGGCTACCATGTAACTTGATACCTTCTTGGCGCCCGAGTGCATATTGTTCGGTAGCCGCTGAGCGCTCTAGAACGCTGATGTCTTTCGAGCTGGTGATCTGCTCGAGCCCAAATGGTTGAATGAAATTACCAACGGTGACATTTGCGCCTTTACCCCAGCCTTTGTAGGTCAGGTAAAGATCTTCGACACCGCTACCATTCGTGTTGAATTGGCTTTTGAACGACCAGTTGTCGCCAATACTGCCTTTAATGGCAATACGACCACGACGCAAGTCGAAATCATCTTCATCGGTAACGCCATTCAATTCAGACTTGTTGTAGTCATACATGATTCGGCCACCAACTGAAAATTTGTAGTCTCCGCTACTTACCTTCAACCCGCCTTTGGTGGACACTTTAACTTCAGCTAACGCCGTCGTCGACATAGCCGCACAGGTAGACAAAACGGCTAATGCTAGTTTGGCTTTCATAATACTCTTTAACCTCAATTTGTTGATAAAACTATAAAAAATGAGCCTACCGAGTTGTCTCGATCGGCTGAGAAATTTGATTGCTGAAAGCGCGGTCAAAGTTGGAGTCATTTAGTCGACTGGCAACTTCATAGGTATCGCCATCCGCCGCTACAAATACATTGTTTGGTAATCGGCTGGGGTTGCGTTCAAACCACACGTCCAGCTCGTGGCCGATATGTGTTAGAACGGACTTTCTTGGGTTTATCGTGTCGTGAATATCCAGCGCCATGCTCAGGTCATTATGGTTTCTGGGCGGCTGCTCCGCTGGTGGCTCACTCGCATCGATGATTGCCAAATCCACTTTCTTACTTTGCAAGAAAGTACTGACTTCTGACGGCAAACCAACGGTATCAGTGAGGTACGCAATGCTTCCTGAAGCGTCATAAACCGATTCGATAAAATATCCATAGGTAAGCTTTGAGTGCAGAAGAGGCAAAGGGGTAATCAGAAACGGCCCCAACTCAATCGGCTTGAAGGCCTCTGCTTTTCGTCCGAAATCGAGTACTCCCGAGTGCTTAAATAAATCTGCACACCCTTCTGGGTCATCGGGGCCAATTACAGAAATAGTACGATCCTTACTCCAGCGGAGTCTAAATAGTCCCATCACATGATCCACGTGATAGTGCGTTAATAAAATCGTTTCTAAGTTTGAGCCCTCAAAATACCCTTCTAAGTTAGCAATGCCTGCGTCGATTAGAATCTTATAGCCATCTTCTTCTAACAACGCAGAGGTCTCAGCTCTGATGTATTGTTTTAGGCTGCGCGCGCGAGTACAAGCGGAGCAATTACAACCGAGCACAGGTGCACCATAGACACTGCCACTTCCAAGTATCGATATCTGCATCATTGGGCATTTCCATTCAGGTACTGATAAAGTTGATCCCCGGCATCCGCCAGCGCTGAATCGTTAGTGATGGTGTGCACATCAGAAGCTCGTTTTTGTTCGAATTGATTGGCTCGTTCTATTCGCTCACTGATTTCTTCAATGCATTCTCGACCACGACCAAGTAAACGCGATTTTAATTTCTCCTCTGATACCGAAATCAGTACCGGAGTGAGTTGCGTATACTGTTGTTGTGCTTTTTCGAGGTAGGCGCGCGATCCATTCATTACCACGGTTAAACCGGCGTTAAGCCAATGATCTATTTCAACTCCTACTGCATATCGATTACCGTGCGCCTGCCAACTCATGGCGAAACACCCAGCACTTTCCCGAATCTCAAATTCTTCTTCTGTGAGTGAGATATGATTTTCGCCATTTATCTCTGCTGGGCGAGTGATGTAGCGGTGAGCAAAGACCAGTTTGTTCTGCGCTGTTGCGCGCGTGCGAACAAAGCCAATTAGGCTGTCTTTCCCTGCACCCGAAGCACCCATGATGTAAACCAGCTTGCTCAAAACAGCACTAGCCACGGCCGTAACTCCCTTGGTAGGCAAGGCGACCAGCCGACCAACTGTGTGAGACTTGAGGAAGATCGCCAAAATGTTCTACGGCAACTAAGTCCGCCCGTTTACCGACGGCTACCTCACCACGATCTTTCAAGGCAACAGCGTTGGCTGGATTACGGGACACTAAATTCACTGCGTCAGATAGTGATAGGTTTGTGATATTCGGCAAACAAAACACGGCGGCAAGCAACGCAGCGGGCGAATAATCCGCGCATAGGCAATCAGCCACACCGGCATTAATCGCATCAACCGCTCGCATCGAGCCTGATTGACTTTTTCCTCTTAGAATATTGGGCGCACCAAAAATGGTTTTCATCCCTCGTTGCTGAGCGTATTGAGCGGTGTCCAGATTGATGGGAAATTCAGAGATCGTAACGCCTAGACCATGCATGGTATCCACACGCTGCTGATTATCATCGTCATGGCTTGCCACGGATATATCCACAGCGCCAGCTGCATCTATCAAAGATTCAATGCGCGCCATCGCGCCATTAGCCGACGCTTGTTTTCTTTTTACGATTTCATCAAGCTTTTCTTCCGACGTTTTGTAAGTACGTCTTAAATACGCCTGATAGGCCGCAAGATCTTTGAACTGCCCTTGCCCTGGTGTGTGGTCCATCAACGAGAGAAGGTGTATTTCCTTCTCCTCCAGCAAACCCAGCAGCAGTGGTAAACCTGACTCATCGGTCACCTCGTATCGGCAGTGCACTCGGTTGTCGATTAAGGCGTTTTGCTGCCAGCGATTCACTGTTCGCGCAATGTCCGAGGCAAACTCATTATTACGCACCCCCAACTCTTCATTGGCAAACGACA
>CALKRK010000135.1 GCA_937989675.1 uncultured Arenicella sp.
AAAAACGTACAGCGGCGCGTTAAAAAGCCAATCCCCGCCCATCGCTTTGAGGCCTTGCGGCACCCAGGCATCGTAAACGCCAAATGGCAGCGCAACTAATATAGCTGTAGCCATAAAAGCTAACCAAGAGCGCCAATTAAATCCAAACAGAAAAGGCACTATCAGGAGCGCGAATACCTTAACACCGGTCGCAAGTGCGATTAGCACCCCCACCCAAATGGCATACTTTTTCTGAAAACACCAAATGGCCAACATCAAAAAAAACACACCGAGCACATCAGGGTGAGCAGTAAATGCGAATTCCTTCACAACAAGCGGGCACCAAGCGTACAACAACACTGCGTTCGGTTTAGCAAACCTTAGCAGTACGAGAACTACGCCTATATCAGCTAAAGCAAAGAGTAACTGAAGCGGCCAGATCTCACCTGGCGCTATCAAATAAGCTAGCGCAAACACCCATTGGCAAACCGGGCCATAAATCGTGGCGATACCTGGGTAGTTAATTTGGCCTAAGATCTCCTCAAAACCAGGCGCCAGCTTATCACTATCAAAGAAGTCTATCGGAGGCTGGTCATAAGGTGCCCCAGTGGTGACGGTGAGGTATCCATCCCAAAGATATCGATACACGTCGTCTTCGAGTATTGGAAACGCAGTGACTCCGATAAGCCGAAATAACACGGCGAATAACAGTACTAAAGGAACAGATACTTCACACTGCATTCGAAAATGCGTAAACCAAACTACAAAGCACAAAGCAGCACAGGTAAACATTACACCCAAAAGCTCAAACAGCGTTGCATCGCCATAGTACTGTGATGAAAAAGCGAGGTAGCCATATGCAAGCAGAGATAAACCGCCGCTGACTAATGTGACGCGCCATCTAATAGCATCGCTCGATTGAAACTGTGAAAGTTTGGTATCCATAAACTAGAATAGTAATGGCTAGCGCTATCAAACGATAGCCTCTGATTGAGCATTAATTGCAATGACACTCATACAATGCTGGTCTTGTTAAGAGACAAGCAAATGTGAGAGTACTATGTCTTTTCGAAATCTGAATATTGCGGTGGTCATTCCCGCACACAATGAACAAAGCAGCGTTGGTCGCGTCGTCAGTGATATTGTCGCGCTCGAGCATGCGGGCCAAGCATTAGTTGACGACATTGTCGTCTGCGATAACTTATCAAGCGATGACACTGCGAACGTGGCCAAAAAAGCCGGAGCACGGGTGGTAAAGGAGTCCGTCAAAGGTTATGGCGCTGCATGTTTAGCTGCGATAAATGCTTTAGCTGGCCCTACACGCCCAGCCCCAGACATCGTGGTGTTTGTCGACGCCGACCACTCAGCGGACATTTCCGAGCTTATTGAATTGGTTGAACGAGTTGCAAACGGATCAGACCTCGTTGTAGGCAGCCGTAACAATATTCTGCTACAAAAAGGAGCTCTAAGTGTTCACCAACGATTTGGAAATGCCCTAGCAAGTGCACTTATCAGGCTTATATGGAAACAAGAGGTAACCGACCTAGGCCCGTTTCGCGCCATGCCATACTCGCGATTGATCGAGCTAGATATGCAAGATAAGCGGTTTGGTTGGACCGTAGAAATGCAAGTAAAAACATTACAGGCCGGATTTCGATATTCCGAAGTACCGGTCACCACTAAAGCCAGAATTGGCGTATCTAAGATTAGCGGTACTGTAACCGGAACCATTGGTGCAGCTATTGGAATATTTGGCAAGGTGTTTGAACTTTATTTGCATGAACGAGAATTTATCGAGTCCATCAATAGTGGCCGACGTATACCTCTGGCTAAGTAATCCGCACAAACTTAATACGTAAATAATCATGAAAAAGATCATCGCCCTAGTCGTTATCACCGGGCTTCTCGCTCTAGTTGGAGCAAAGCTTTGGCACTCACAACGCAGTAGCAATGAGCCTGAAGTTTTCTGGCAGGCGAATAATGAAACCAGTGAACTGACGATTGACCACTCACAATGGCAAGAAGTTTTGGATGAATTCCTTATTAGTGACTCACCCATTGGCGTCAATTTGGTGGACTACGACAGCCTTCAATCTGAGGCAGAAATGTTGAATGCCTATTTGGGTGATATGACCCAACTTGATCCACGTAACTATAATCGCCAAGAACAGTTTGCTTACTGGGTAAACCTTTATAACGCACTTACCCTTAAAGTGATTATCGATCACTATCCTGTAGAATCTATTAGAAAGATATCGAGCTCTGGTCTACCAATTGGCCCTTGGGACGACGAAGTAGCAACCATCGCCGGGCGAGCCGTCACACTAAATATAATCGAACACAGAATACTCAGAGCATTCTGGGATGATCATCGTATACATTTTGCGGTCAACTGTGCGAGCATCGGCTGCCCCGATGTTCAAGAAGAGGCGTTTACAGCCGCCAATACCGAATCACTGCTCGAATCCGCAGCTAGAGACTATTTACAGCACCCTCGAGGTTTGACTTTCAATGAAGATCGCATCGTTCTTTCGAGCATATTCAAGTGGTACAAAGAGGACTTTGGAAACACACAAGATGAGGTTCTAAAAACTCTTGCTCAATATCTAGAGGATGAGCAACGCAGCCAACTTCTCACTCGAGGAAAAAAAATAGAGTACGACTATGATTGGTCGTTAAACGATTCAGAAGGTTAAAATAACCTCACTATCACTCTAACTCAAATTTCCACACACAGACAAAATTAACATATAAAACAATCATCATTCTTTTGTGTTTTATGCGTCACGATTGGCGATAATAGAGAAATTCAGCCAAAGCTCATGGCCAATCTCTCAACACATAACACACGAAAGAATGTCAGTTAAAGAATTCACCGCCTTTGTGGCAATACTTATGTCGATTGTTGCCATGTCAATTGACGCTCTATTGCCTGCGTTTGGCTTTATTACGTCAGACCTCGCCGTCGCTAACCCGAACAAAGTGCAATTGGTTATCAGCGCTCTCTTTCTTGGCTTAGCGCTTGGTCAGTTAGTATGCGGGCCTTTATCGGATGCCTTTGGTCGAAAACCAGTACTCTACGCCGCGCTAACCATCTATTTCATCGGCACACTAATCTGCTACACATCGCAAAGCATAGAGACCTTGCTAATTGGCCGAGTTATTCAGGGCCTTGGTGTAGCCGGCCCGAATATTACGGCTATTTCCTTAGTGAGAGACAAATACAAGGGGCGTGAAATGGCAAAAATCATGTCGCTCGTCATGATGATTTTCATCATGGTGCCAACACTGGCACCCGCACTTGGTCAGGCGATATTGCTCATTGCAGATTGGCGCGCGATCTTTATTTTATACATTGCTTACGCCAGCGTGATTCTAGTTTGGGTGATTTTGCGGTTGGATGAATCCCTTCCAAAAGATCAGCGTATTCCATTTCGCACAGCGCGCCTGGCAGCCGGCTTCAAGGAAGTGCTGAGTAATCGAAGCACAACCAGCATAACGGTGTGCATGGGGTTGATATTTGGCTGTTTGATTGGTTACATCAACTCGTGCCAACAAATCATCCAAGTGCAATTTGACACCGGCAAAATGTTCAGTGTGTACTTTGGTCTACTCGCTTTATTACTGGGCGCTTCGTCACTAGTCAACTCGCGGTTCGTAGAAAAACTCGGCATGCACTACATCGCCTCACGAGCCTTGCTATTCATTGTGGCATCATCAACCCTGTTCTTACTGGCGCAGCAAGTAGTCGACATCAAACTTTGGATGTTTTTGTCTTATGCGGCGACTTTATTCGCTAGCTTTGGTCTAATTTTCGGTAATCTAAATTCCATGGCGATGGAACCAATGGGTCATTTGGCCGGTATTGCATCTGCCGTTATCGGCTCGATTTCCTCGGTAATGTCGATCAGCATTGGCACCCTCATTGGTCAACTCTACGATGGCACTGTGGCACCGGTAACACTCGGCCCTCTATTATTGGCAGCCACCGCATGGGCACTATTACAGTTCGCCAATAGGCGTAAAGGCGATCAAATCATCGGCAATGCGGCCACTCGTTAAAGTCTCGGTGCTCGCGCTTCTGAATTTCGTGCTAGTGTCGAAGTCAAACTGACTAAATTACAAACAATGCCTCGGAACATTTCGCTAACTAAACTTGTAGGTGTGGCGCTCTGAGCGCAGGCCACACATGCTTGAGTTTCTTTCATACACGCTATCTCTAAGCGATGTCATCGTGTTGATAAGCGTGGCGATGCTCATCGGTATGGCAAAAACCGGCGTCTCTGGCGCGGGCATGATCGCGGTACCTGTAATGGCGGTGGCCTTTGGTGGTAAAGCTTCTACAGGCATCATGCTCACCATTCTAATTTTCGCTGATGTCTTCGGAGTATGGCACTATCATCGACACGCTAATTGGGAGCATCTAAAGCGCTTGCTGCCGTTCGCGCTATTCGGCGTAATTGTTGGCACCTTGGTCGGCAATCAAATTGACGATGCCACATTTCGCATCACCATGGCAGTGATCATATTTATGTCGCTCGGTATCATGTTGTGGCAGGAAAGTAACACCAAACCGAGAGTTTCCACATCCTTTTTGTTCGTATCAAGCATCGGTATAGTCGGCGGTTTTACTACCATGGTAGGAAATTTAGCTGGCCCGGTCATGGCTCTCTACTTGTTGGCAATGCAGTTTCCAAAGAACCAGTTCATTGGCACTGCGGCTTGGTTTTTTCTCGCCATCAACCTTCTCAAAGTGCCCTTTCACGTGTTTGCATGGCAAACCATTACGATTGATAGCGCCCTGCTAACCGCAAGCCTAATACCCGCTGTTGCCGTTGGCGCGTATCTCGGCATTTGGGTCGTCAATAAAATAAATGAACGGTGGTATCGTTGGTTTGTCATATTAACGACAGCCTTGGCAGCCGTTGCAATGATTTTCTAATTGCGCACTGGGCCAAAGTCCAAATCAATCTGCCCTTCTCTCCAACTTCAAATGGAGTACCTCTAGCACGTCACCGCCAATCACTTCAGAGCGGTGACCGTGCACACTGGAATCAAACTTCACGCCCGCTCGAAGGTAGTCCTCAGCAACAAACATATCGCCCGCTGAGAAATCTAGAATTCCACCGTCGCGCAACTCAATTCTTACCGTGCCATTTAAAATCACAAGCAAAGTAGGGTCACCGGCGACGTGAAAATCAGACAAAAAATCGGGCGTGCTTCTTCGCAAGCGAAAATTTACGCAGTTCTGCTGTTCCGAAAGCTGCCTGATTGGCTCCCCTTTTAGTTCTATATCGCGGCTGGAGAAGCTCGAAGCACCAATGCCATCATTGGTAATGGTCGGTATACAATTGTAGTCTGATGTCATCGTTATATTTGTGTCCCTAATGTGACGAGTTGCTATTGTTCGCTGATTTTTTTCGAATTTTTAGTGAAAAATTCGGATCATCAAGCTTGGTTACATTTGGCTCAACAAGCGCGCGCGTGCGAACCTGAGCAAACGGTCGACTGGTATCAATGTACTCTAGTTCATAGGCTATTTCATCTGAGTTACCTGGCAACAAAATTCGTGTATCCAGCCAAGAACTGAGTCCGCGAAATTGGTCGGACTGCGCGAGCAGCCCCGTCATACAGTTATCGATAAACGTGTTGTAGAACGTTGGCTTGCGAGTAAGAACCTGAGCTTCACGTAAGAAATTAAGCAATAAGGGTTTGGTGTAGAGCTCTGGCACATCGAGCTTATAAAGATAAAACGGTTCTTTACGAACATGAGTTCTAAGCCCTATCACATCTTGCTCAGTTGCTAGAACAATGTTTTTTTCGTAGCCCCTGAACAATCCTTTAATCGGGCTGTAACCATCAATATCTTCTTCTCGCAAACGTGCCTCAATAGAAACAACCAAAAATTTATCGCCGGAAAACTCGAAACTCATCAGCACATGTGCCAAACCATTGCCGCCAAAATGTGAGATCCCGTACCAAGCCGACACAAACTCCGACAATTGAAATTGCTGATCGAGATAACGCACCTCGGTGACCCGGTCATTCTCCGTATAGCGAAAGTCTCTGACGTTTTCTATGCTAATGGTGTCACCATTCAGCTCGACCGTCGGTAGCACACGAAACTGAGTTTGCCATTGAGCATTATTGGTTGGCACCTTAAGCGCCAGAGAAAACAAAAACAGCACAAGGCCAATCGCCAAAACCAGCAACAACCTTTTACGTGTTATCAAAGAAGCCTTCATGTTATCGCCAAGAGTTCGTCCGCATTACAGATTTCTATCACAAAGGCAGGAAATAACAAAACTAAACCGCAGTAGCGCCGAGTTTCGCTTGCGAGAAAAGATGATCCCGAGCTATGGTCTAACGATTATCAGCTCAACACAGTTAAAATTGACCTATGAACTCAACCCTAAACATTGCTTTTGCACAAATCGCACCAGTCTGGCTCAACAAAGAAGCGACAATTGAGAAGGTTATTAGCGCTATCGAGTCGGCCGCTAAAATGGACGCGCAATTGGTAGCCTTCGGCGAATCGCTCCTACCTGGCTACCCATTTTGGTTGGACCTTACTGGCGGCGCCGAATTCAATTCACCGGTTCAAAAAGAGATCCATGCACACTATATTCACAATTCAATATCCGTTGAAGCTGGCGACCTCGACTCGATCTGCGCAGTCTGTAAAAAACACTCAATTGCAACGTATCTAGGCACTATTGAGAGAGCACCTGACCGAGGCGGCAAGAGCCTTTATTGCTCACTGGTTTACATTGACCAGAAAGGTGAAATTGGCTCAATCCACCGTAAACTGATGCCAACGTACGAAGAAAGATTAACTTGGTCGCCCGGCGATGGCCATGGCTTGCGTGTGCACGCGCTAGCGCCATTTACAGTAGGCGGACTGAATTGCTGGGAAAATTGGATGCCATTACCACGTGCCGCTCTCTATGCACAGGGCGAAGATTTGCATATAGCCAGTTGGCCCGGCGGAGAACACAACACACACGACATCACGCGCTTTATCGCTAAAGAATCGCGTTCTTACGTAATGTCTGCGTCCGCCATAATGCGCCCTGAAGACTTTCCACCCAACACGCCTCACCTAGATCTAATCCTTGAATCTCCGCGCGAATATTACGCCAACGGTGCGTCGTGCATTGCTGCTCCAGACGGAAGTTGGGTAATAGAACCCGTTATAGGCGAAGAAGCGATAAGAGTGGCAACCATTGACCATAATCGTGTCTTAGAGGAACGCCAAAACTTTGACCCCTCTGGTCACTATTCAAGGCCAGATGTGACTCAACTCATTGTGAACCGTACCCGACAAGCGACAGTAAAGTTTGAGGATTAGAAAACCGTATTTCAAGGCCCGAATTTATCCAAGCGCCTTAATAACTAGTTAACGGCTAAACTGATCACTTGCAAGACCTCTATCATTATCATTACACTTGCGCGCTACCACCATGAAGGAGACAATTTATGCAGTACACAACACCTAAGCTTTCCGCGCTCGCGATCGCCATCACCCTATCAGGATTTGCGGCAAACACACATGCGCAACAGCAAAACGACGCCGGCGAGTCGGTGTTCGAAGAGATTATTGTCACCGCTACAAAACGAGAGCAAAGCGCTTATGATGTGCCTTCGGCACTCAGTGTTTTTTCAGCGTCAAAAATTGAAGAACAAGGCATTAACGATTTAATCGACATCGGAAAGTTCGTTCCTAATTTGAATGTGACCTCGTTTGGCGGCGGCCAAGTTTCATCAGCGAACCCGTTTATTCGAGGGATCGGTTTACAAGATCATTTGATTACAACAGATCCCGGCGTGGGCGTGTACGTCGATGGAGTGTATCTTGGCCGCCAAATTGGCCAGAACTGGAGCTTAGCAAACATAGATCGCGTGGAAGTCTTGCGCGGCCCTCAAGGCACACTTTATGGCCGCAATTCCATCGGTGGCGCGATTAATATCATCACCCGCAAACCGGGCGAGGAAACGAGTAATCGTATCGCTCTACAAGTCGGTAGCCGAGGCCGACTAAATGCACAATATTACGGTAGCGCCAAGATCAGCGAGCAGCTAGCGATTTCCGGCTCACTGGGCTATAACAGCCGCGATGGAATTGGTAATTTTACCAGCCTCGACACCGGCACCGAAGTTGGCGAGTACGAAGATATCTCTGGGCGAGTCAGCGTACTGTGGACACCAAGCGCCAATTTTTCGCTATTGTTTGCCGCTGATGGTAATGATCAAGACAGTGGCTTAGGCCCTTACACAACCTTAATCGATGAGCTTCCTAATGGCGCCGTATTTCAATCTGGATTAAGAAATAGCGATGTCGGCGCTCCCTATGACAACGCCACTGGGCAAGCCGACTTGGTCGATATTGGAAACTCTGCCTCAGGCTTTTCCATAACCGCAGACTGGGAAGCAACCGAAAACCTCAACATCAAATTTATTGCGAGCACTCGCGAATCTGACTACACAACCGGCTTAGATGACGACAGCACAGCGGTCAATTTCCTCGCGTTTGGTGAATCGGGCGAATCAGATCAAACCTCGTATGAGCTGCAGTTTAATGGCGACTACGGGCAATTAGATTTTGTAGCTGGCCTATATTATTTCGAGGAAGACGGTTCTAATGACCAACCCGCATTTACCTTCAACGGCGGCGGCGGTAGTGAATTCCTGCGGCAAGAATTAAGCAGTTTCGCGGTTTACGCTAATGTTGGGTATAACATTAACGACGATTGGCGCGTTGCTGGTGGTTTACGTTATACCGAAGATGAAAAGGATGGCTTTGTAGCGATTAGCGGCTTATTCGACGCATCGGCTAATGAGAAATTTGACGAACTTAGCTGGGACCTCTCAGCCACTTACGAAGTTAACGATACAGTCACCGCTTACGGTACGGTTGCCAGCGGTTTTCAATCAGGGCAATTTAACCCTCGCCCGTTTTGCCTATTTGGCGACTTCTTCGGAAATGGCGGCGTGATACCAGTACCAAACTGTTTTGATCAAGACCTGGAAAACATCACCGCCCTCAACTACGAAGCCGGTATCAAAGGTCAGGTTAGCGACAATCTACAAATGAGCTTGGCGCTGTTCTATACCGATTACAGTGACCTGCCTTATCAGGTGAGCAACACCACGAACGAAGGTTTTAATACGGTGAACCTGATTGTCGACCAAACCTCCTCCGGTGTGGAATGGGAGAGTTCATGGCGCATCGCTGATGGTTTCTTCTTGAACACTTCGCTCGGCTATATCGACGTTGATGTGAAGAACGACAACCCATTTGCAGCCGCACCATTAACACCGGAAGTAACGGCGTCTATTAGTCCTGAATATACCTTTGGGCTAGCCAACGGCGGTTCAGTCACATTGCGTGGAGACTATTCTTACCGCGACGACCTGTTTGGCGAACCTTCTTCCGACCCTGGCCGCTTAACTCAAATCGAGAGTCGCGATCTAATCAATCTCGACTTCAGCTACACACCTCCTAGCGAGAACTGGACCATTGCGGCCTACGGGCGTAACGTAAGCGACGAACGCTACGACAACGCTAGGCTGAATACTGGCGACTATGTATTGAGAATTCTCAGTAATGACGCTAGCGAATTCGGTGTTCGCTTCAATATGGACTTTTAGCGGCTTCGACTCCAACGCCTTAAAACCATCGACTAAACGGGTAAAAAGGATTGCTCGTTTAGTCGGTGCACCATCTCGCAAGCCAGCCCTTCAACACACTTTTGCAACGAAAGTCTCTGCTCCTGCATCTTCAAACTAAGTAGCCGCGCTTTAACACGGCTATAAAATCAACTACCACACCACGAACTAAGCCAAATCCGCACTCATAGAGTGATATTTAGGGAGTTGGCGAAGATTCAAAGGAGATCGCTATGAACAGATGTAAATTCGCTGTACTTGCTGCCGTATTAACATCCGCATTGCCATTATCGGCCATTGCAGGAGAAGCTGAAGAGGCGCTGATCGCCAAGGTCGTCGCCGCCTATGGCGGC
Source organism: uncultured Arenicella sp. (assembly GCA_937989675.1). Classification (GTDB taxonomy): domain Bacteria; phylum Pseudomonadota; class Gammaproteobacteria; order Arenicellales; family Arenicellaceae; genus Arenicella. Next base: position 10,002 of record CALKRK010000135.1, read on the forward strand.
GACGCATTAACTACTATCTCAAACTACACAGTAGAAGACCGGTTCACTAACATCACTTATGGCCAAGGTCACACACCAACCCTAAGCGAACTAGGAACGTCGACGCAAATTTTAATTCGGGATATCGAGAATCAAAAAACAAGTGTTGATGGTTGGTTTACCGGCCGTGGTGGTAGCAATCAGAACGCAACCATCAGTGACGGTGAAAAAGCCTACACTATCAATTATCAGGCGGGAACATACGGCGAAGCCGGCAATGCTGATCCCTATGTTTTTGCTGGCGGCACTATGCGAAGTTCCGATGTATTACTCGTGCACGAACTAAATAAAGTAAAAGACAAAGCCACGCTGTCCGACGATACACAGTATATGAATCGTGCACATCATGTCATTACGATGCCCTTTCCTTCTAGCCCGGACCTAAATTTGTACATCGATGCTGAAACTTTCCTAGTTTCAAAAATGCTTAGGGTAAACCCGCAGCTAGGCAATCTCGACTATGTATATTCGAACTACAAAAAGCACAACGGCATCACCTACGCATCAAGTATTAACTTCTTTATAGCCGGTGTGCCAAATTTCATCAGCAATACGCATGAACTGCGCTTTAACACGAACCTCCCTGACGGCATTTTTGACATCGCTGATAATTTAAAGCCGGAAAGCGAGCGTATAGACACTTCCGAAATGCGCGCTACCAAGATCAGCGATCAGGTTTATCATGTTGGCCAAGGCAACGCCTATACGCTATTTATTAACAACGACGCAGGCATTATTGGCGCCGGAGGCTATGCAGGCTTAACGGCTCGCTTTGAGCGCTTTCAGTCAGAAGTCGATAACTATCTACCACTGAGCTATCAAGTAGTAACACACCACCATTCTGACCACGTCGGTGGTGTTGGAGACGCAGTGGAACTTGGTGCCCGCTTAGTCACCGTGAACGACAATTTGGAAGCAATCCGGCAAGCAACTTCAAGCGAATTAGATGATCGAGACTTCGTCCGTATTGGCAAACGAGCCACATTTGGAACTGGCCGCGACCGTGTCGAGGTGTATGAAGTCTCAACTATTCACGCTGCTAGTTTTTTAGTTACCTATGTGCCGACAGCCAAAACGATTTTCATCGCTGACCATTTTGGTTCACCATTTGAGAAATCCACGCCGGTCGCAAATCAATCTACCGTCGATATGCTGGCCGCCTTAGAAGCACTAAATCTGGATATCAAAAAAATAACAACCGCGCACAATGCTCGCGTGTTTAGCATGGCGGATTTACGCGCGTCAGTCGCGGAGTTTAAAGAAACAGTTTGCTCTGGCAACAGACCAGTGTGTA
>CALKRK010000136.1 GCA_937989675.1 uncultured Arenicella sp.
GTATCTATGGCCTCATAGAGCGCATAAAACTGCTTATACTTGCCATCTCCAGTTACATGAGGATGAATATTGTCGAGCGTACGACGTAGAAAAGACATACTAACCTTCCCTCTCAATTTGTGTAAGCGTGGACCTCAATGCTGGCCCAAAATCATGCTTTCCGGGGTCAACAAATGACAGCAATGCCATGTCTTCCTCGACTAATTCTAAACAACCTAGTTCTTGCGCCGCATCGGTATCTTTAACCAGAATCGATTTAATTAACGGCGTCGGCAAAATATCCAAAGGCATCACTTTTTCAAACACACCAATCGGCACAATGGCACGCGGGCTGCCGTATTGTGAGGTGGAAATATTAAATGCCTTGGGTTTGAAAATACTTGAGAAAAACACATTCAAGGCTGAAAATTTGCTCAACCCAGGCGCGATCCAACCCATAAATTCGCGATCATCATGCTCTTCAATTACCGAAACTTGATTATCGTAGCGTCCGATGAAATCGGTATCGCCAAATACAGTATGCCCGTTGAGCACTGAGCCACTAATTACGCGCTTCTTGCCTTCGGCCAAACGACCTTCTACCAATTCGCTCACGCAAGCACCAATGCGTGTTGAGAAAACTCGTGGCGAATTCACCAATGGACCAGCCAACGCAATGTAGCGAGATGGGTCCACTTTACCGTTGCTAAACAAAGCACCAATCGCAATCACATCCTGATAACCAATGGTCCAAACTGATTTCTTACCATCGACCGGGTCAATACAATGAACATGCGTACTACTGAGCCCAGCCGGATGCTTGCCAGCAAACTTCGCTACTTGCACGCCATTTCCGTTTAACTCAGGCAACTGAACGCCCTCGGCTTGGCAAACGTAAACCGGCACATCAAACTTGCTTAGAACGCTGACGCCCATCGCAAAATCAGCAGCTCGTTCATTAATAACCAAGCTAGGCTCAACGGCCAACGGATTGGTATCCATTGCATTAACAAAAATGGAATTCGCTTTTGCATCGATGGCTGGAACCTTGCCATAAGGCCTTGCTCTGAAAGAAACCCATAAGCCTGATTTTTGTAGAGTAGCGCGAACTTCATCTTGTGAAATCTCAGCGACATCTGAGGTTTCGAAAGGCTCGCTATCATTACCTTCAACCGAAATAACAACCGATACCAACGCACGCTTCGCTCCGCGATTAATTTGCGAAACCTTACCCGCGGCCGGAGATGTAATAACAACTCCTGGGTTTTTCTTGTCTTCGAACAGCGGTGACCCTTCTTTTACGGTATCGCCCTCGCGCACCAACATGGTTGGCTTGAGACCTACATAGTCGCTGCCCAGAACGGCAACTGTGCTTACCTCGTTAGCCGCGTCAATTCGCTCATCTGGCTGCCCCTTTAAGGGGATATCTAGCCCTTTTTTGATCTTAAAAAACAATGATAACCTCACCAAGTTTTGTAATGGCGGTCTAAGTGAATAGCTTCAAACTGCCAGCTCGAAATCCCTGTAGACGAACGATTTCCAGACTGGCTCTTGCGCGCGAATAGTATACAACTTTGCCTACCCGAGCAACAGTTTGTTAGCTGACTTGACTCAGTCATTTTAATTATCTAAATGTCCATTAAAATACAAAATCTGAATTCATTACCAAGCCCGGTTTTCGGCGCTTTGTGCTAAGCTCGCATTTGGGCAAGCTTTCCTATTCTGCATAATGATCGGAAGGCGATTTTCACAACTGTGAATCGACAAACGCGTGCTAAACATTAAAAGGCTTGCCCAAATTAGAAAGACAACAATAACCCCAAGGACCGCATCATGAATCTTGAGAAAGTCGTTTTCGCATTTTTTATTATTTTAGCCGTATCTCTTAACTTCGGCTTTTATACTGGCGACCTTTCAGACCCAAGCCATCACCACCCCTACGAACTCTTCGCAGCCCTTGTGGTCAGCTTGATATGCACCGTTATGAAGTTTGGCGACCGCACTCAATTTGGCTCGACCGTATTAGCGTCGAGCTTGGTTGTCGATTTACTGCTCATCGCTGCTGCGGTCATATGGGGAGTTGCTACGCAGAGCGGGCAACCAGTTTCACCCGAAACCATGGCAAGTATCACTTCGCTAGCAGGCGGTGCACTAATAGCAAATCTCTTATCAGTCATTTTATTAATTATCGAAACCAGCCAAGTACGAAAATAATGGCTCGGCCCACACGAGTGATCCGAAACTAATTTGCAGCACGTCACATACGAAACTAGATAGAGGAACACGGCAAAGCTAATGTCAGACATTTTCTTTCTGATTTTGCGCCGCATGCGCGTACCACTGATTTTGCTGATCAGCGTGTATGCTATTGCCACGCTGGGTATGACATTAATACCTGGTGTAACACCCGACGGCGAGCCATGGCACATGAGCTTTTTCCACGCCTTCTATTTCGTCAGTTTTATGGGCACCACGATCGGCTTTGGCGAAATACCTTACGAATTCACCGACACGCAACGTGCCTGGGTACTGGTTTGCATATACACCTCGGTAATTTCGTGGCTTTACGGCATCGGTAACCTGCTTCGACTGGTTCAAGACGACACCTTTCGTAACGCTGTGGCAGAGCGTGCATTTCGCTTGAACATCAAGCGGATTGACTTGCCCTTCTACATCATATGCGGATACGGGGAGACCGGGCAGCTTATTACACGCGGCCTAGTAGAACTCAATATCCAAACGATAATCATCGATCACGACCCAGAACGCACCAGTTCACTGGAACTCGAAAACCTCACATTAGCCCCTATCGTACTCAATGCGGATATCACAGAGGCTCAAAATCTAATTACCGCTGGGCTTAATCATGAAAAATGCCGCGGCGTTATTGCCGTCACTGAAAATGATCACACTAATTTGAAGATTGCGGTTGCCAGCAAGCTGGTGAACCCTGGTGTACCCGTGATTTGCCGCTCTGAAATCCAAGACGAAGCCGACAATATGGCCTCATTTGGCACCGATGCCATCATTAATCCCTACCTTACATTTGGTCGAAGATTAAGCTTGTTAACACAAAACCCCGCGCTATATCGAATACAAAACTGGTTTATCAATCAACACAGCGCTGAACACATTCATCAACGCGTCACTCAGAGTGGCTTGCCCAGTGGAAAATGGATTATTTGTGGTTACGGACGTTTTGGCAAAGCGGTCGAACACTTTATTCGCAACGATGTTAATGACATTGTAGTTGTTGAAGCTGACCCAGAAGGTAAAAATGCACCAGACACCGCGGTCATTGGCCGCGGGACAGAAGCGAAAACACTGCGTGAGGCAGGTATCGAGGACGCCTCGGTTATTGTCGCGGCCAGTGATGATGATGCAAACAACCTGTCGATACTCATCACCGCGCAACAGCTTAACAAGGAGATCTATACCATTGGCCGAGTAAGCAGCGAAGCCAATCATATGCTCTTCGTGCGAGCGCGATGCGATTACATTATGCGGCGCAGCCAAGTTGTTGCAAACGAAACCTTGACCGTTATCTCAAGGCCATTGGTGACTCGTTTCATTCAATATTCCAGCTCGCTAACCCGCACCGCGACCGAGGAGTTGATAAAAGACATTTGCCTATTAACCGATAACGAAGCGCCCGTCACTTGGAGACTTGTCATTGATGAAAAACAAGCACCAGCACTTGTGCGCTTATTGCGCAACGACGGGTCTCTAACTGTTGGTGATGTATGCTCAAATAAATCGTTACACAGAGAAGCGAGCATCCCACTTTTGCTGCTGCGTGGAGGCATGAGTCACCTATTGCCAGATTCAGAAGCACCGCTGTTCGAAAACGATGAGCTATTACTGTGTGGCCGTCGAGGGCGTCAGCTTCTTGCCCAGAAACTCATATACAATAACGAGTTGGTCGATACAATGATTAACAATAATCGGCACCACATCCCGTTATTAAGGTGGCTCCATAGGCGAAAGTCGTCTTGAACTGCTCGTTTAGCTAGGGAAATAACTCACGCAAAAACAACATAACCAGCCAACACATCTGGAAAACAAATGCAAAAACTCGATTCGCTGTTTGAACGGCTAAACTCCGTAATACTTGGTAACCCTTTGGCCACCAAACTCTCTGTCGTTTGCTTATTAGCGCGCGGTCATCTATTAATCGAAGATATTCCTGGAGTCGGGAAGACTACTCTATCCCATGCCCTCGCGAACTTGTTTGGTTTACCATTCAAGCGCATACAATTTACCAGCGACCTATTACCCACCGATATTATTGGGATGACCATATTTGATATGGATACAAAAAAATTCCATTTCAAAAAGGGTCCACTATTTACATCAATACTTCTTGCCGACGAAATAAATCGAGCGACACCGAAAAGCCAGAGCGCTCTTCTTCAAGCCATGGAAGAAAAAGAAGTCTCGGTCGAAGGCAAACAAATAACCCTAAACGACCCGTTTTTTGTAATTGCGACGCAAAACCCACTTGAACAAAGTGGCACATTCCCACTACCTGAGTCGCAACTTGATCGGTTTCTTATGCGCCTATCGTTAGGTTATCCAAGCGCCGAATTCGAACAAAAACTATTGCTTCAACAAAACAACAAATCAAATGACCTCAAGGAATCGATATTCTCTCAAGGCGAAGTAGCAGAATTGATAAAAGAAGTCGAAAAAATTCATGTTAGTGAGGCCTTAGCTCAATACCTTCAAACCCTTTTAGCAAAAACTAGAGAAAGCGGTAAATTTGTTACCGGGCTTTCTCCGCGTGCTGGCCTGCAGTGGTTACAAGCAGCGCGAGCTCTGGCATTTATTGAAGGGCGTGACATGGTGCTACCAGAAGACATTAAACTATTGGCACCCTATACTGCGGCGCATCGTTTGCACTGCTCAGACGGCACAGATTCCACCACTGAACTCGCCAACGTCATTAACTCGACTGAAATCCTCTAGGTCATTTACGTACCATGTCTGAATTTGTCGTTGGCAGACGCGAACTTTATATTTTACCAACAAGAGTTGGGTGGTACTACGCGTTAATCTTGATCGCGCTTTTTGGCATCGCCGTGAAGTTCGACAACCAGTCTGCGTTTATGATGCTCTTCATTTTGATCGCCGTCGGTTTGGTCGCGATGGTCTACACTCATAATAATGTGATCGGAGTATCCATCAAGGCACAACCAAGTAATGCCGTTTTTCTGGGTGAGCCAGCCCTTTTCCCAATATCACTTGCAAACGCAAGCCGCAAACAGCGCCACGCCGTCTGGCTGATTTGCGGCGGTTTTCATCGACTAACTTCGTTGATTCCTGGTGAAAGCGAATCGGTGCAGATAAAACTACCTACGGTGCAACGAGGCTATCTGAGCTGTGACCCAATAAATCTTAGTTCACAATTTCCGATCGGCGTATTTTTCTGTTGGACTAAGCGCTTTACCTCTGAACAACGTTGCTTAGTTTATCCACAGCCTTTAAACCTTGTGCCTTTTCCAGAGGATGGCTCACATGAAGGTAGGTTGCAGGCAAGCTCTCAAGTACGCGTTGGTGCTGAAGACTATGCTGGCATGAAGAGCTATCAACCAGGTGATCGTTTGCGCGACATCCACTGGCCATCACTTGCTAAGACGCACAAATTGGTTTCAGTACAATACGAAAACCAAAGCAATTCCTCCGTTAACTTAAGTTGGTTTTCATTGCCAAGCCACCTCAACATTGAAGATCGCTTGAGTCAGCTGTGCTTCTGGATAATGGAAGCCGAGCAAAACGGTCTGCGTTACCAACTCGAGATGCCAAACCATACAATCGAATTTGACAGCGGGCGGACTCACTACCATGAATGTCTTAAAGTGCTCGCACTTTGGGGCGAACCGGTAAAGGAGCCTCAGCCAAGAAAAGAGCCTCAGCCAAAAAAAGAGCCTCTATCATGATTGGCCGCCTACTCCGAAAATTCGGGATATCGTTACCGCCGTTACCGAGCACGCCACCAACGCATGAAGCTGAACGAAGCACCTTGCTTCAGCTCGCCGCCCTTATTGGTTGCGCCGTCTTATTGCACTTCCAAATAGCGGATTACCGGATTGGATTCTTCGCCTTAGCGATCTACCTATTAAAATTGGGTTTACTGATACGTAATAGACAAGCCCCCAACCGCATTGCGATGATGTTGCTCACCATTGTCAGCCTAGTTCTGATTATTGCCTTGTATGGCGGCTGGAACGGGCAACGCGCCGGAATTAGCTTTTTAGTACTACTAGTCTCACTCAAATTTCTGGAGTCACGAGGGCTGCGTGACTATTTTGTAGTCTGTTTGATTTTATATTTCTTAGCTGCGTCGAGCTTTCTCTTCAACTCATCAATTTTGAACATAGTTATCGTGGTCAGCTTCACGCTGATGATCACCAGTGTTATGTTTCAAATGTCTGACCCCACACCAAGGCAATGGCTCGAACCACTGAAAGCAAGTACCGGTCTCGTTGCCAAAGCGCTACCGCTTGCGATCATCCTGTTCTTTTTCTTTCCACGCATACAAGGAAGTTTTGGTTTTCTACCTTCGCAAGATCAACTTAACAACGACAAAGGGTTAGCCGACAGTCTGGTTGCTGGAGACATGGCACAGTCTGCGTTTAATACTGCTCTTGCCTTCCGTGTCACTTTCGACGGAAAAATACCAGCGAACCAAAATCTCTACTGGCGCGCAAAGGTAATGCCAACGGAAAGCCTGTTTGCCTGGGAAGTTGTTGAACCCGACTTAAGGACGCTAAATCAGTTTAGGCAAAATCGCAGCAAAGCTGGCGAAGTGCCAGGTGATATCTCCTATGCGATTTTGCATGAAAAGAGCACCGATAAATACTTGCCTTACCTAGACTACGTAAAAACCGCTGAACGCGGATTAATGACTTATGACTACTCGGTTTTAAGGAAGCTCGTCGACAACAGTAGGTTTAAGTATCGCGGCACCTCGTCATTTGAATCACTGAGTCCCGAGCAACCGGCGATCGACAAAGAGCAACTTACGGCCACGGTAAGTCGACCATCACCAAAGATGCAAGCTCTACTCGCCCAGTTTCGCGAACAAGCTCAATCTGAACGTGAATTGGTAGACACGGTCTTTCGCTACTTTGCAAATGAACCATTCAGCTACTCTCTAATCCCCCCAGGGCTGAATGAATTCGATCCAATAGACGACTTCATCTTTAACACCCGCACTGGCTATTGTGAGCACTATGCCAGCGCTTTCACTATCATAATGAGATGGCTGCGCATTCCTTCAAGAGTGGTCGCTGGCTATCAGGGTGGAAAGGTGATTAGCTCTGCAAACAATGCCTTCCTTGAAGTACGCTACTCAGACGCACATGCTTGGAGCGAAGTATGGTTAGATGACCGTTGGTATCGAGTGGATCCAACAGCAGCAATCAGCCCAGAGAGAATCGAATTCGGTATGGACGCCTTAATGGAACTTTGGGAGTCTGGCGAACTGGGCAGCAATGACATTGGCCGCGCGCTTTCCAATTATTTAAATCCAACCGGCATGTCACGGCTCCTTAGTCAAATGCAAGACACCTGGAGCAACTTAAGCTATCAATGGAATAAGTGGGTCGTCAACTACGACTTCAAGGCACAACAAGAACTATTATCGCAGCTCGGCTTTGAGAACAAGAACAGTATTTATACTTTAGTTATATTGATGTTTGGTGGTGCTGGATTCCTGCTAATTTTCTATTTTTGGCGCTTAATCCCGCGTGCTGTAAAGCGCTCGGAAGCTCAAACATACTATTTAAAATTTGTTGCGAAATTCAATAAACACGATATCCGAAAACACACGGCCGAGTCACCAGGTGAATTCGCCGCACGCGCGCAACAAGCGTTTCCACATTTATCCAAAGACATTAACGCAATAACACAACAGTACCAGAAAATTCGCTACGGTCGCAGCTCTGAAGAGCCAGACGATCAGTACGATAAACTCAAGAACGCAATTAAGGCGTTTAAGATCATTAAGGCTGAACAGCATTAGGTAAAAACATGAAACACTTATTTAATAATCTCTATGTGAGCGGCCAACTCCAAGAGAACGACTTCGCAACGCTCAGAGAATCAGGTATTTCAATTATTATTAATAACCGCCCAGACAACGAAGAACCCGGCCAACTTGGCGCTGCGCGCGCCGCAGAAATTGCACAAGACAATGACATACAATACCATTATCTACCTCTAGCAAATGGTCAACCATTACCACCAACTTTAGTTGACGATTTCAAAAAAATTGTGGAATCGTCTGATGGCAAAATTCTGGCTCATTGCCGCACCGGCATGCGCTCTTCATTGATTTGGGCACTTGGGCAAATCCCTCAAGGCACGGTGAACGTTGACCAGGCAATCGAGGCGGCGCAAGCGGCCGGAATACCACTAAGTAACGCTCGCCCCATTCTTGAAAGCGTCGCGCCCTAGGCCACAAAATACAGCCGCCTAGGAGGCGATATTAATGGCCGGAACTACGTCGTTACGAAGAGAAGCAATAACAAATCATGCAATTGGCCCGACCCTATTTAAAATAACCATCCCAATGTTGTTTGCCTTAGTCGCCATTATGGGGCTGGGCTTGGTTGACAGCTATTTCATAGGTTTTTTGGGAACGGAGCAACTCGCTGCGATTGGTTTTATTCTGCCGATCACCTTTATTGTAACCAGCGTTGCGCTTGGCCTGGGGATGGCTATTTCCTCGCTCACTTCAAAATTAATTGGCGCTGAGCGAATGAATCGAGCGGCCCGCTTAATCACAGACGGGTTTTATGTCACTGCCGGTTGTGCATTGCTGGTTACGGTTTTACTAACCCTACAACTCGAAAACGTATTCATGTTGATCGGAGCTGATCAACAAACCATCCCATACATCATTGAGTACATGCATGCATGGTTGTTCGGTACGATATTTTTGATGTTTGCGCAGGTGTGTTCAAGTACCTTCAGAGCGCTGGGCGACACCAAAACATCCGCCGTTATCGCCATTTCCATGACGGTGATAAATCTAGTTCTCGATCCACTACTAATTTTTGGCATTGGCCCATTTCCTGAGTTAGGTATGCAAGGCGCAGCACTAGCTACAGTTATTGCGGTGACCATATCGTGCTTCATCGGGCTCTATCAACTGGCTATCAAGGAGCAGCTATTGTTAGCCGCAATCCCTAAGTGGAGGGCGTTCAAGGTTAACTTTAATAAGCTCATCGAGATAGCGATTCCGGCCGTGCTCGCAAACGCAATTGTCCCAATCACAGCTGCTGTACTAACGCGCATTGTGGCCTCTTTCGGAACCGACGCTGTCGCAGGCTACGGCGTTGGCTCACGCATCGAAGCCGTTAGTTTAATGATCGTTTATGCGCTCTCCTCAACACTACCTATGTTTATTGGTCAGAACTTAGGTGCAAAAAAATTTGAGCGAGTGCTAGCGGCCATAAGCGTATCTTTTCGCTTCGTTTTACTATTTCAACTAGTTGTGTACCTATTGTTAGCGGCAACGGCCATTCCAATTTCAGCGTTGTTTTCCGACGATCTGGAGGTACAAAATGCGATCACTTGGTTTTTATGGATCGTCCCAATTAGCTATGGCCTAGGTGGCATCGTGGTTCTAATCAATGTATCAATGAATGTACTCGGCAAACCGAAAATCGCTCTTTATATAAATATATTAAGGCTCGCCCTATTTTATTTTCCATTGGCTTACATTGGCGGACAACTATATGAAATTAAAGGATTTTTCTCAGGGATAGCCATCGGAAATATCTGCGCATTCATTCTTGCCTACATCATGTTGAAACGAGTTCTTAGAGAAACAAAAACAAGCCTAATGTAAAAAAAATTACATTTTTTGAATCCATTTTCAAATTTCCTGCATCTAAGAGTTCAGAGGCATCAATAATGATGTCCGAATTTTCATCAGGAGTCATCATGAAAAAGTTAGGCAAAATTTTGGTCGTCGCCACCGCTATTTTCGGCATCTCTGCTGTTAGTGCGAACACCGACAAAACGTACAACCTGCTAGGCGAAGCGCCTTCGGGTTCAAAAATTCCCGCTGTGGCAGCCACATCACCCCTGCCATTTAATGTTAGTTATTCCAAAATGTCGGAGGAGCAAAAAAACTTTTTCCGCTCCAAGTACGACAATTTGGGGATTAACGACACACCTCCTTTTCCAAGCAAAGGTTTGCGTACACTGTATAAGCCAGTAATCAATACGCACCGCGCATTGGGTGGAGTCGGCACACTTAAGATGACCGCGACTATTAGCGCCGATGGCTTTGTACAATCGATCGAGGTTCATGAAACTCCAAACAAGGCCTTAGCCAAACGAGCGAAACGCGCCTTGCGCAATGCAACATTTGACTCTGCAACTTGCAACGGCGAAAAGTGTGCAATGACCTTTCCATTTGAAATCAAATTTCAATAGCAAACCAGGCTAATAGTGCCTAAGAAAACCGCACCGAATTCTTATAATAATATCCTTAGTAATTCATACACTCGTGGTTTAGGAGGTTGGTCAATTTGGCCAACCTCCACTTTTTGCTTTAACAGATAAAAATCTGTCCTGACTTTTGGCCCGCAAGGATGCGGGCTTACTCCTAAATCAAGTATTCGCTTTAATATAGCCAATCGCCTTTTCAACAAACTTATTAGTCTGGTCAAATCCGGCCGTGAGACGCTTGGCGCCTTCAGTATTTTCGATAGCGTCGATATTCGCCCGCACATTTTCCGGCGTCTGTTGATCTGGCGGTAAGAAGATCCCTTCTGTCTCATAGATATGCGTGGCTGCATAACCACCCGCCCCAGCACATAATATCGAACGGTTAGGAGCGTCATTATCGCAAAGTGTAATCAACCCTGCCGTCACTGATTCGACGCTCATGATATCCATAACTTGCTTATCTTCGATAAGATCTTCTAACATACGAGTACCAGCCGTTGGTGACAAAGTATTAACCTTGATACCAAACTTCTTGCCCTCTAACACCAATGTATTCATAAAACCAACCAGCGCCATTTTTGCAGCTCCGTAATTGGATTGGCCAAAGTTACCGTACATCCCGCTTGATGAGGTGGTCATAACTATGCGGCCGTAGTTTTGCTCGCGCATTATGTCCCAAACGGCTTTTGTGCAGTTAACGCTGCCCATAAGGTGCACATCGGCAACGAGTTTAAAATCCTCCAACGACATTTTCGCAAAGGTCTTATCTCTTAGAATACCTGCATTATTAACCAGCACATCAACCCGCCCCCACCGCTCCATGGCGTCACTAATCATGCCTGAAACCTGCTCCATATCAGTCACGTTTGCGCCATTGGCAAGCGCGTCTCCACCCGCCTTTTTAATTTCGTCAACCACCTCGCGGGCAGCCTCACTTGACCCGCCGGTACCATCACGTGCACCGCCTAGGTCGTTAACCACTACTTTCGCACCACGCTTGGCGAGCTCAAGAGCATGGCTGCGGCCTAAACCATTACCAGCGCCAGTGACAATCGCCACTTGACCTTCAAAGCTAATTTGCATTTTCTATGCCTCTTCTATTTTTTGAATTTATACAAACGCCATCGTCAACCATTCGGCTATCAAGGCGGGTTTGTCTGAGCCTTCTATTTCAACAATCATTTCTTGTTTTAATAAAAACTGACTAGGATTTTTTTCTTGCACGGAGAGCAAAGTTGCGCGCCCTCGAATTCGGCTACCTACACGTACGGGCTGAATGAAACGCAGCTTATCGCAACCATAGTTGACCCCCATTTTCGCACCTTCAATCGACACGCCACAGCCGTTTTCCGCAAAATGTGACAACATCGACATAGTGTAGAAACCGTGCGCAATCGTGCCACCAAATGGCGTTTGTGCAGCGCGTTCTGGGTCGACATGTATAAACTGATGATCGTTAGTTACATCAGCAAAAAGGTTAACGTTTTCTTGCGTTACCTCAAACCATTCAGAAACACCGATTTCGGTGCCAACAGCCGTATCTATATTATCTGGCGTTAATAACCTACCCATAAAGCTCCTCTCATAATAATGTATTTAGATATAAACCCTTACCACAAGCGACAAGGTTTCAATTTTATAAAACTATCTGGCCACAAACTCTGGTGACTTAGTACTCACCAGCCATCAAAGCCATATCTAGCGCTTGGCGAATACGCTGTGGAATATCTACCGACTGACCGGTTTCACGATTCACAAATACGTGTGTAAATGAACCAGCCGCCCTCGCTTGCTCTTCACCTATCAGAAAAATCGCCACACCATACTCTACCGATTTATTCCCAAGTTTATTGACTCGAAGGCCGGCCTGTATTTTCTGCGGATAGACAATTGGCGCATAGTAATCACAGCTAGACGACACCACAAAACCGACCACTCTATCGGCTTGAATATCGAGCTCTCCATGTTCTATAAGGTATTGATTCACAACCGTATCAAAATAGCTGTAATAAGCTACATTGTTTACGTGACCGTAAATGTCATTATCGCTCCATCGGGTTGAAATTTCGGTTACGTAATAATACGCATTTTTGCTGTCTCTTTGATTCACTTTGATAGTTCCTAGATATACGATATCTATCAATACGCTTGATGATAAATTTCAAGCGCTTGAGCATACGACACAATGCGAGGATTATTTATGAGCAAACGCTCCTGCAGCATAGCTTGCTCAGCTAATTCAGGCAGGTCGGCTTTGCTAATCCCCATTTCAGAAAGCGTCGTTTGCAAACCAAGGCTTTTCGCCAAACTTAAAAAATGTTGAGATAGACGATCTGCGCCCTGCTCACAGTCTGGACAATTTAATATTACGCTCGCTAAGCGGTCATAATGTTCAGACGCAACACTCGCGTTAAACCGAAGAACATGCGGTAAAACCAGTGAGTTACTTAGCCCATGTGGAATATGATAGAGCCCACCTAAGGGGTAAGCCAGCGCATGCACAGCGCCAACCGGCGCGTTAGCAAACGCCTGACCCGCTAATGTCGCGCCAAGCAACATATCGCTTCTGGCCTTCAAATTCGAGCTATCATGTACAGCCTCTTCGATACTAGTGCTCATTAGTTCCAAAGCCTTGAGCGCCAACATGTCTGAGATTGGGTTCTTCAATCGTTTGCTGGTGTACGCTTCGATGGCGTGCACCATTGCGTCTATCCCGGTGGCAGCCGTCACATGTGCTGGTAAGCCAAGTGTTAATTCAGGGTCCAATAACACATAGTCCGCAAACAACACATCGCTAACCACGCCTTGTTTCGTAGACTCACCAATTGTAAGAATAGCAACACTTGTTACCTCAGAGCCGGTACCGGCTGTGGTGGGTATCTGTACAAGCGGAAGCCGGCTACCCGCAATCTGATCAACGCCGTACATCTCATCTAACGACTGCTGCCCTTCAAGTAACGCGGCCACCAATTTAGCAACATCCATCGAGCTACCCCCACCAAAACCAATCACACTGTCACATCCAGCCGACTTGGCAAGTTCAACCGCTTCAAGCACGTTTGACTCCGGTGGGTCGGCAACAACATTGCTATAAATCTGGCATGCGATAGAATTTGCCTTAAGTTGCGACAGTATCGGTGCCACCAAACCAATCTCAACGATACAGGAATCCGTAATCAATAGTGGTTTCTTAACACCCAGTGATGCTAAAGCATAAGCCAATTTGGAGCTTTGCCCTATACCGAATTCAATATGAGCCACTGCTCGATAACTAAATTGCATTGTCACAACCGAAATTCTGAGTCAGTCTCGAAGCTCACGGCGTAAGACCTTTCCAGCTGGAGACTTCGGCAAGTCAGACTTAAACTCAATTTGTTTAGGCACTTTATAGGCGGTTAGCTCTGTCTTACAAAAAGCAATAAGCTCTTCAGTCGTTACGCTCTTATCACCACATACCACGAAGAGTTTGATCGCTTCTCCGGTATTATCATCCGGCACGCCTATGGCTGCGCATTCAGTGATACTAGGGTGGCCGTAGACAACCGCCTCCACTTCATTTGGATAGACATTAAAACCTGAAACCAGGATCATATCTTTGATCCGATCAACGATCTTAAGGTGGCCGTTATCAAGAATAATGCCAATGTCACCTGTTCTAAACCAACCCTCGTCGTCGATTGCCTCAGCAGTTGCTTCAGGCCTTCCCCAGTAACCAGTCATTACGTTTGGCCCTCTTACACAAACTTCACCAGCACTCCCCACTGGCACCTCCGCGCCATCTTCGCTAATGGTTTTTATCTGGACTGCATCCATTACAGGCCCTACAGTGCCAAGTTGATTGCTTTCTGGCCGATTGCACGAGGTAACGGCAGTCGTTTCAGACAAACCATACCCCTCGTAAATCATTGTTCCCGTCCTAGCACACCACTCATTAGCTATTTCCTTCACCAGTGCTGTTCCACCGGCGATCACACCAGTGATGCTGGAAAAGTCGATGTCATCGAAGTCTGGATGCTTCATCAATCCGGCTAACAAAGTATTCACAGCCACAAAGCCAGTAAACCGATAGGCTTTCATCACCCCGATAATATGCTCCAATTTTCGAGGATCAGGAATCATTATGCTGACCGCGCCATGCAACAAACCACTTACAACGTTCTGAGTAAACCCAAAGACATGATAAAGCGGTAAAATCGCAATCATAATCTCAGGGTCATCAGGCTTCTTTAGAACAACACTTTGGCGCGACAACATTACCGAAGAAAATAAGTTGCCGTGGGTCAGCATCGCTCCTTTAGAAGGTCCAGTTGTTCCCCCTGTATACTGCAAAACCGCCAGGTCTTGCATTGAAAGGTTCGGAAACTCCTCATCACCAACATCAACTTGAGCTAAGGTGGTAGAAAACTCGATAAAGGGATGATCTTCAGCATCGTCACCTAGCCCACTGACAACAATGACATTGCGAATATCGGTATCGGGTAGTACTGTTTTGGTCACTGGCAACAAGGCATCAAAAACAACCAAAGCGCTAGCGCCAGAATCATTAAACTGGTGAATTTGTTCTCGTGCTGTGTACATTGGATTGGTGTTCACAACCACCAAACCTGCCCGCCACGCCCCCCAGACCGCTACCGGGTATTGCGTAATATTAGGCAATTGAATTGCGAGCCTATCGCCTTTCACCAGGCCGAGTTCATCACGTAAAAATTTGGCGAAGGTGTGAGTTAACGCATTGAACTCCGCAAAAGTGATCGAGTCACCTAAGCAATCGAAAGCAGGCATTTCTGCATATTTCTCACAACTCGCTTCAAGCGCCGCCACCAGATTTGGTACGCCATCGGGGTTTAATTCCGCGGCCATTTTTTCTGCAAAAGTCATCATTATCTTATTCCATATTCAATAAAAAAAGCCGACGCAGTGGAACCCTGCGCCGGCCTCTATTTAGTTGTGCTTATCGCACCATTCAATTAATAAGATTAGAAATCTTTAGTAATCGTTACACCGTAAGTACGCGGTGCAGTACGGTAACCACTGAAGCTTCCTGATTGCGCTACAGATGGAAATGCACTAATCAATGAAGTGTGATCGGTAAGGTTACGAGCCCAAATAGTAAACCCTAATCCGCTGTCGGTACTTAAACCAGCAGACACGTTCAAGTTCTTAGAATCACGTAAAAACTGGCCCGTATTTCGATCAGGTCTTTCAGGGAGAATGTCACCAATCGGAGTTGAATCTTCGTAGAAATAATCAGAACGAATAAATGCTTGATTATTACCCAATTGGAACTCGTAACTAACTGACGCTGACAAACTAGTTTCAGTGATACCACCTGGCTGCCTACCAGTTAGATCAATAAAAGAGCCATCAAAGTTCACACCACCTCGTCGAAAGCTATCATACTCTGGATCCAAAAGAGTACCCGCAAGGCTCAACTTCAAGGAATCTGTTGGATAGTAAGTCACATCAAACTCTACGCCTTTGGTTGATTGTTCTTCTGCATTTTGTAGAACAAAGCCAGTGCCCAAGAATGGGTTCGATTGAAAATTTTCAATTGTCTGATCAAACAAAGCGACATTGAAAGCACCTCGATCGAATTTTGCTTTCAAACCAATCTCGTAAACGGTCGCTTCCTCTGGTCGAGCAAAACGAGTTCCTGAAATCAAGTTTGGAACACCCAGGCCTGCGTTTACAAGAGGGCCAATATCAGATGGGAACGGACGAGAGTCACGGCTTAGATTCCAAGACGTTGCTTTAAAACCAGTCGACACACCACCGTAAATATTGATGTTATCGTTGACGTCGTACGCTAAACGAAGTGTATACGTTAACTCATCATCATCAGTACTGGCATCTTCAATACTGTTCGGGAAGTTGAGAAATGGCGTCTGAAATTGCAAAGCCTGCAGCCCTGCAAGAGGTGTCTGATCAGCAGGAACTCCAGCTGCAGCTGCCAATGCAGCGGCGGGTGGTAAGCCTTGACCAATCAGAGATTGCGCGATCAAACCACGACCCAATTGAATTAGATCGATTGAACCAAACAAATCACTGCGTGTTTGATTAATAGCAACGTCCTTTTCATCCTTTGTATAGTTTAAACCAACAGTTGCCGTTAACGAATCGGAGATATGGAAATCCAATTGACCAAAAAGAGAAATAGCCTGGTTATCTAAGCTGGAAACCTCTGTGGTACCGTCACCAGGGCGATAAAACGAGCCAAATGGAAGACCCAGCGCTCCCTCGATACCGGCCAGCGCATTTGGTGCGCCAGCGGCCGCCGAAAGAACATCTGCGTATGTACGGAAGCCGGTGCCCCAATCGAGATTATCCTCACTATTCACTTCTTCATCAAAGTAATAACCGCCTACCATCCAATCAATACTCTCACCACCCGTAGATGTCAGACGAATCTCTTGGGTCAGAGTTTCAATTTGCGTATCTGTTGAATTTGAAGCAAGCGCTGCACTGGTGAAGTCGGTATCAATAATGAAGAAAGTATCAAGGTCACGATATGAAGTAATCGACGTTAACTGGAAATCGTCGAACTCTTTATCGATATGCATCGAAAGCCCAGCACTGTCTTGCTCATTAGTTGAGTCAACGTTAGCGAAAAAATCCAGAGCTTCCGGATCGTTCTCAACCAGTGAACCGCCAGCGGCGCGTATCGCAAGAGCGGTAGGGCCAGAAATAATATTACCTGCAAAACAACAACGCTCGTCTAGAGTGTCATAGTCTGCGATGAAACGAATTTCAGTGGTATCACTTGGGTTAAGTAAAAGCTGCCCTCTCACAGATTGTCGATCACGGTTATTAACGTCCTGACCAGTTACCTGATTAGTCGCATACCCGTCCCGCTCATTGTGACCAGCTGCAATACTAAATGCAGCCGTATCAGAGATCGCACCTTCGTAATAGCCTTTGAATACTAGCGCACCAAAATTACCGAGTGAGCCCGAGATTCTGCCAAAGGAATCACCCGATGGCTTCTTTGTAACAATACTGATAACACCCGCAGATGCGTTCTTACCGAAAAGCGTACTTTGTGGGCCACTAAGCACCTCAATTCGCTCTAGGTTTGGAAGATCCGATATGGCGCCAGCAGATCGAGAACGATAGACGCCATCGATAAACACCCCAACGGAAGGTTCAATACCGGCATTATTCGCACCGTTGCCGAAGCCACGAATCGAAAAGTTCGTATTGGTAGAGCTTTGTAACTGGCTTACCCTTAGGGTCGGAACTACGCTTTGAAGGTCGCTGATATCCTGAATTTGAGCTTTCTCAATGGTGTCAGCCGACGTTACAGAAACGGCAATCGGGATATCCTGAAGTGTTTGCGCCCGCTTAGTAGCGGTAACAACAATTTCTTCCAATAATGACTGCCCCTCTTCTTGAGCAACACTCACACTTGGTACAGCTACACCAGCGATCGCTAACGCAGCGGCTATTTTTCGTAAAGAAAATACCATTTACTACTCCTCCTCAGAAGGATTTGTTTTTAAATTATTATGTTCGAGCTTTATTGCTGTGGCGCAACTTACGGCAAGCTCTTTAAAAATCCATGGGCCGCAAACAAAAGAGATTTAAACGCCAAGCAACCACAAATGTGAGCATGCACGACGTACGGATATACGGTTAGCCATAAATCAGGTCTATCTTTTTACCACTATTCACTGAAAGTTCAAAGACATAATGTCCATTCCCGAGATGAATAACGTCTTTTCCTCGGTTAATGACAATACCTTAATAAATACACCCAACTTGAAGCTTAATGAGACTAACATTTGTCCACTAAATCAATCTGTTAGATACATACGTTTAGGTCACGTATTAAATAATATACAACGCCGAATTTGTTTTATGCGTTCCCTAAACAGCCACAAATTAGTTGTTGATTAATTTAGTATAGATTATCAATATCTAAGTTACGTCAAAATCCAAAATAGCTTTTAATGCATCAGCATTTCGAATCACATAACAATCACTTGAACGACTAATCACTCCCTCTGAAACCCATTCTCTTAATGTTTTGTTCACTCGCTGACGAGACCCCATCGTCATTCTCGCGAAATCCATTTGGCTTAACTTAACATTCAAGGCGACGCCATCTGGGTGCGGCACACCGTGATTCTTCGCAAACCAAAGTATGCGGGCGGCCAAACGAGCCCTCAATGGATAGAACAACATTCCGGCCATCAACTCAAAAACGAGCCCTGAGCGCGCCATTTGCTCGTGGAAGAAATTTCGATACAGAATCGGGTACTTGTCAGCAAGGCCAATTACAACCGACGCAGGCACCATTAACATTTCACAAGCTGTATCGGTTTTCGCCTCAAGCACGCGGCTTTCAACACCCACGATAGAAGCCTCTCCAAACCAAGCGCTATCGTGCAAATTCGCCAAAACAAACTCTTGCCCATTCGCCCCGTTTACCGTTACTCGCACACGACCAGATAGCACACAATACAACCAATGTTGGGTTTCACCAAGCATGTATAAAAACTCAGATTTTTCGACATTTTTGGTTATGGACTTTTGTTCTAGGCTGGCGATTGCCTCCTCAGGTAAACCCTTGAACCATGGGCATTGGCTTAGCGTTTCAGAAATCATTTCATTGGGTAACGTCATTGTCAGAAAAAATAGCGAACGTTTTAATTCGTAAGCACACAATAGCCAGTTGCAATAAGCTTTGCAAGAAAATGTCACCTAGGTGACCATTTGTTTATTCCAATAGAGTGCACCAATAAAAAAGATAACAATGTGAAGATGCCCACGCTATCTAACAACACCAAAGGCTAGCTTAGCGGCTCGTTAAACCCATAGTTTGAAAACAGGTCACTTAATACGCCTGCCATGAGCGCGCCGACTCCCAACCCAATCGCATTACACATTAGCAGTAAAACGGCCGTGGTAATTCCTCTCATCTTTGGAGGTTTAGATCTTGCACGGTAGAGAATACTGGCCCGTAAAACTGAAGAACCCTGCACACATCCCAACGTAAAAGAGAGCCGAATCAGGGCCAACAAAAAGATATGCGACTAATCAGTGGTGTAACTATTTTAAACTGGTCAAATTCGCCCTTGTTAGATTACTTTTTGCTCGCTTTGGCGTTACCCATTGTTTTACCAATCAAGGCCAACTGCCTCCGTACCTCTTTAGGGTCTGCCGTTAAGGGCCTGTATATTTCAACTCGATCACCCTCCTCTAGCAAATAATCGGGATCAATTCTTTGCGCATAAACGCCCATTTGCAGATCACCTGACAAACGGCCTTGCAACTCGGCTATGTCGTTCAAAAAGTTGGATTTTTCCAGCAAATCCGTGGCGCTACACCCTCGCGCAAGCTTAGTCTCATACAACCATTGACGATCCGGCAATGCGTAAACCAAAGACACATTGATATCATGCATTAGAAACCCCATACAGTTGGTCAGCGCGCTTTTGGAACGCATCCAGTTGCGCCGAAATTACATTTTGAAAGACACGCCCAAATAGTTTTTGCGTCAACGCGCTATCAAATAAGAAATCCATTTCCAAGGACACTTTACTTGCTTCACCACTCAAAGCTTGAATAAGCCATTGGCCTTCAAGGCTTGAAAACGGTCCATCGACTAAATTCATTGTTATCGATTCCTTCTTGGTCATTGCATTTTTTGTTGTAAAAGAAAAATTAAGCTTTCCATATGAAATAAGCAACTTGGCGACTACCTCTTCACTAGACTCTTCGAGTATTTCCATACCATTGCACCAGTTTAGAAAACTGGGGTAAGAACGAACATCTGCAATGACGTCGTACATATTTGCAGCACTATAGGGTAAGAGCGCTGATCGAGAAACTTTCATAATGTATTCAGTGAACGAGTGAATTCTCAGGCCGGAAAAAACAACACCAGCATTAGAACAGACGCGATTATAAGCGGAGCAACAAAGCGGGTGCAAAACCGCCACAGTCGAAAACTGAAGAAAGGTCGAGAATCGGAAGGCGAATCAGAACCGCTCACGGGCATACGCCAACCAGCAAACAACGCGATCAATAAAGCTGTTAGCGGAAGCAGCACATGCGTGGCTAATATGTTGAGCAAATCGAAGAAACCATGAGTACGCTCTTCACCATAGTAGTAAAAACTAAACTCCAATTCGTTAAACGAATAAATCGAAACCCAACCTGCCCACCACGCCATAGCGCCAACAATCCAAGCAGCGATTCGCCGGGTAATCGAAAAACGATCAATGAGCAGCGCAATTAGTGGCTCTAGCAAAGCGAAGCCCGAGGTTAACGCCGCCACCATAAGAAGAAAGAAAAATGCCGAACTCCACCAAACCCCATAATCTGTCATTTGCGCGAACGCCACTGGCAAAGTCTCGAAAATTAAACCAAAGCCAGAATCCGGTTGCATACCGAATGCAAAGACAATTGAGAATATTGTGAGCCCCATCAGCAAGGCGATACCGGTATCGAACAGCATGATCGCTCCTGCGCCAATAAACAATGGTCTGTTAGCGCTTAAGTAAGAACCATACATCATCAGAATCCCGATCCCGATACTAAGAGAAAAGAGTGCTTGAGTTAGCGCGCTGACCACTAATTCGGCGTTTATATCAGCCAAATCAAAATGAAACATAAAATCAAACGCACGTTGAAAGTCACCAACCTGACTGGAATACACCGTAAGCCAGATCACAAACCCAATAAAAACCGGCATCAACAAGCGCACGGCTCGCTCCAGACCTGTTCGCACATCTCTCGATAAAACCAGCACCACCATCAATACAAAGACGGTATGCCATATCAACATTTGATCGGTGTTACGCAACAAAGCACCAAATGAATTTTGCACTATTTCCGCTGGCACATTTACAAACGCACCTGACAGCGATTTCATTACGTAAAACAGGATCCAACTCGCCACAACACTGTAAAACGAGAAGATCAAAAAGCTAGTGATAATGCCAAGCCAACCAATTACTTCCCACAAGCCTGATTTACGTTGTTCTTGGGTGATCTTGCGAATACTGTATATCGGATTACTTTGGCCCACTCGGCCTATCCACAACTCCGCTAAGATAAGGGGAAACGCAACCAATATGACGCAAGCTATATAGACCCAAAGAAACGTCCCGCCATGCGTGCCAAGCTCATACGGAAAC
>CALKRK010000137.1 GCA_937989675.1 uncultured Arenicella sp.
CGTCACAGCGCAAAATCGGGCTGGACAGTGCAGCGTATCGTAAGGGTAATTCAGTTGAATCTTTTCGAACGTAAGACCTTAGTTAAAATACTCAAACCGGATATCGGCAAGCATAAAAAAAGCGAGCCTCAAATGAGGCTCGCGATATGATTTCAAAACTGTGGGACAGCAATGACCCGAAGGTGGCTTTTCCATAAGCTGTTGACTACCAAATTTTTACACGCTCTTCAGGCGGTAAATACATAGCATCACCTTTTTTAACGTCAAACGCCTCGTAAAATTCATCCATGTTTGACAACGAACCTAAGGCGCGGAATTCACCTGGTGAGTGCGGATCTGTCGCCACTCGGTTACGCATAGACTCTTCAACTATTTTCGAACGCCAGATTTGTGCAAAGCCCATAAAGAAGCGTTGGTCACCAGTAAGCCCATCGATAACTGGAGCCTCTTTACCGTTTAACGAGGCTTTATACGCTTTGTAGGCAATAGTAACGCCAGACAAATCACCGATATTTTCACCCAAGGTCAATTCACCATTAACGCTTAGATCATCGAATACTTTGTAACCAGCGTATTGCGCAACCAGATTCGCGCCGCGTTTTTTAAACTCAGCCAGATCGTTTTCAGTCCACCAATTTCGAAGGTTTCCTTCGGCGTCGTATTTACTGCCTTGATCGTCAAAACCATGCCCCATTTCATGGCCAATTACCGCACCGATGCCACCATAGTTAACCGCATCATCGGCCGCCATGTTAAAAAACGGAGGCTGCAAAATAGCGGCCGGAAACACGATTTCATTCATGGTTGGATGGTAATAAGCATTCACGGTTTGTGGGGTCATCGCCCATTCCCATTTACGAATCGGGCCACCGAGTTTTTCTATTTCTTTTTGTTCCGCTACTTTATTGGAACGAATAATATTACCGACCAGATCGGACGCCTCGATACTCAGGGCGGAGTAATCTTCCCAGCGATCTGGGTAACCGATTTTCGGGGTAAACGCCGCGAGCTTAACGTGCGCGGCTTTCTTAGTGTCATCTGACATCCAAGCTAATCCATCAATGCTGTCGCCATAAGCAGTACGAAGATTTTCTACCAACTCGCTCATGCGCGCCTTCGCTTCAGGCTTAAAGTGCTTACTTACATACACCTTACCGATAACTTCGCCAAGGTTGTTGTTAACCACCGCGACCCCACGCTTCCATCTGTCGCGTTGCTCCATGCGCCCTCTTAATTGCTTGGAGAAGAATTCGAAATTTTCATTATCGATGTCGGCCGACAGATAACTGGCAAAATTGCTAAGCGTATGGTACGTCAAATATGTTTTCCAATCTTCGAGTGATGATGCCGACAATATGTTACCAAAGCCCTCAATAAAACTAGGTTGATTTATGATGATACTTTTCTGATCAGCTATGCCTTGCGCCTTCAAAAACTCAGCCCAGTCAAAACCGTCGGTTAGCTCCGACAATTTTTCAGTCTCGAATTTGTTGTAACGTTTCTCACTGTCACGGCTTTCAACCCTTGTCCAGTGATGTTTAGCCATCTTGGTCTCAAGGTGCATGATAGTTTGCGCCGCTGATTTACCGTTTTTCAGCCCGGCTAAATCGAACATTTTCTCGATGTGCTCAACATAACCCGAGCGCAGTTTTTCAAAACGCTCGGTTTCATTGAAGTAGTAATCCTCATCTGGTAGACCCAAGCCACCCTGCCAGACGTGTACGGCATAACGCGCCGAGTCTTTAGCATCAAGGCTAATATACAAACCCAGTGGATTAGTCATACCGATATGCCCATATTCGCCTAAAAAACGCGCGAATTCTTGCTTACTCGAAATTTTATTAATCTCGTCCAAAATCGGCTGCACCGGTTTAGTACCGCTGGCGTTCAAGGCTTCTACATCCATAAAAGAACGGAATAGGTCAGCCACTTTTTGCTCATCGCTGCCATTTCTTAAGTTCTCAGTGGCCGCAAGCTCTTCTATAAGCGCCTTAACATCTTCATCAGACTGATCGCGTAAGTCGTAAAACGAACCAATTGCAGTTTTATCCGCCGGTATCTCATTGTTTTTAAGCCATGCGCCGTTTATGTAGCGATAAAAGTTATCTTGCGGGCGAACCGTTTTGTCGATATTGCTCTTATCGATGCCTGAAACAAGCACTTGCTTTGAATCAGAGCTGCTCACGGCATCACCAGCCTGCGCCACTGTAAGTGGTGCACTTATGCCCATTACAAGCAACGCCGTGCAAAGGGTCGTAGGGACTGCGTGGAATAGTTTTTTCATTGTTTTTTATCTCGTGGTTATCTTTAATTGGTACCAATCTTGTGCACAGAGTCAAACCTCACAAACTCAGTGCCATAACGTTAAGATGCGTCTAAGCAATAAATAGATTCACTTTTTTATACAATTTCAAATGAATTGGCGCACCTTGAAAACTGTGACAAACTCCGCCATTACTTAGCCAATAGCGAATATCCACTAAATTTTGCACCTATGAATACATTCATCAACGATTGGATCAACAAAACGCCTTACCTTAATGGCCATGAGGTGTGGGTTAGCGCAGCGATTTCCAGCGCTTTGGTAGTGTTGCTCGCGCTCGTAGCTTACGTAATAGCAAAACGAGTGGTGGTGCATTTGATCAAACGATTCATTACCAAAACTTCCTCAGACTTGGATGATGTATTACTCAAACGACGAGTCTTTGATCGGCTAGCGCTGCTAGCACCGAGCCTTGTCATATTTAAGTTAATTCCAGCTGCGCTTGCATACTATCCGACGCTGGCGAGCTTTATAGAGACGGCGACGGCAATCTATTTTGTGTTGATATTAACCATGGTGGTCGACTCAATCGTCGATTCTCTTATGGACATTTATCGCGCGTTTCCCATCTCCAGGCAAATTCCAATCCAGAGCTTCGGGCAGGTCGCCAAGCTTCTTATTTATTTCTTTGCTGTTATCACGATTATCTCATTGATCATCGGCGAATCACCTTTGAAATTGTTCGCAGGCCTTGGGGCCATGACGGCGGTACTCATGCTTGTCTTCAAAGACCCAATACTCGGTTTTGTTGCGGGTATTCAGCTTAGCTATAACAAAATGGTCGGCTTAGGCGATTGGGTTGAAATTCCACAACACAAAGCCGACGGCGACATTCTGGAAATTGGGCTAACCACGGTCAAAGTGCGTAACTTTGATAACACCATTACCACGGTGCCAACCCAAAGTTTGATTAATGAATCATTCAAAAATTGGCGAGGCATGCAAGAATCCGGCGGCCGACGAATTAAACGTTCGATTTACCTTGATGTGAATTCCATTGGCTTCTGCGACCAAGAACGTTTAACGCGATATAGCAAGATCGAATTTATCAAAGAATATCTGGCGTCAAAAACAAAAGAATTAAACGAACACAATGCCAACTCGGCCTACCAAGAATCGCTCGCCAATGGCCGACGCATCACCAATGTCGGCACCTTTCGAGCTTACGTTTTGGCGTACTTAAAAAATCACCCAGCAATCAATCAGAAACTGACGGTACTGGTAAGGCAACTTGCGCCAACCGATGCGGGCTTACCGCTTGAAATATACGCTTTTAGCGCCGAGAAAGAATGGATTAAATACGAAGCCATCCAGGCTGACATTTTTGACCATCTAATCGCGGTTGCGCCGGAATTTGATTTGCGGGTTTTTCAAAAACCAAGCGGCGCAGACTTTCGCCAAATCGCAGGATAGTCAACTCTTGCAGCGGCTTAACCCAGCAGTGCGTGCACCGTGCCCATGGCTGTGTAGAACAAGAGCCAATAACCAGCATCAATAAAAAACAGTACTTTGCTTTTCTGTGAAAACAGATAATTGGTACCAATGGCTGGAACAATAAAGCCGATGGCAATGCCAAGCGCAGTAAGAATTTTCACTGAAACGCTGAGATCAATTCCGTAGGTAGCGAAAGTATGAGCCATTGTCCATGAAGCCAATAGACTGAACGCAAAGGCACCGCCGTAGATCAAGCCCATGTTGCCGCTCTTAACTTCTTCTTCAGTTAAACCAACGGCACCCATCCATTTTCTCCCCATAACCGGCCCGTACCAAATACCACCAACCACAAAACCGCTAGCGGCCGCACCAAAGACAGCAATCCAATTCACATCAAAGAGATTCATATCATCCTCCAATTTTTATTAAACCTGTTCTCGGCCTAAGCCAAACTAGGCCTGCCAATAAATATACAACACAAACAGGGATAAGTTTAGCTTGGCAACTAACACTCTAAACTAGGCATCCCACACGAACTCACGCATAAAAATACGGCCATGCAAACCAAACTCGATACCCTCTTCCTCTAAGAGTATGCGCTGATAATCTTCATAGCCGGGTTTAGAGCGAGCACTGATCTCGCCCTTCACATTAACCACACGATGCCAAGGCACATCGTGCTCTTCGGGCAGCGCGGCTAACGCATAACCCACTTGCCGCGCATGACGAGGCTGGCCGATCAAACGCGCAATTTGGCCATAAGTTGCCACCCGCCCTTCTGGTATTTGACGAACCATTGCATAAACTTTCTGATACTGACTGAGCATTGTTTGAGGGTGTGCGACTTTCGTCAATATGTCAATCATCACACGAAGGGTTTACACTTAGCACAATACAGCTAGCACCCGTTATGACAGACAAAAAGCTCAGTACCGGGCGCCAAACAAACCGAACAAGTGAGACTCTTCATGGACAAACTCGTAGTATCTGATCAATTTGACGGTGGCAATATTGAAATTATCGATGCCAGTGATGCAAACAATATTCAACTAGCCATTCGTAAGGACAATGCCTCGGACTTTCTACAGTGGTTTAACTTTCGCGTAGAAGGCGCTATCGGTAAAACTTATCGATTCAGCATCACCAACGCTGGGAAATCATCATACCCAAATGGCTGGCCGAACTACTCAGTTTGCACCTCTTGGGACAGAGAAGAATGGTTTCGAACGCCTTGTACTTTTGAAGATGGCGTTCTAAGTTTTGAAATTCAACTAGATCAAAATACAGTGCACTTCGCCTACTTCACACCATACAGCCATGACCGCCATTTGGATTTGCTCGCTTGGGCACAGAGCGACACTCGAGTAACTGGCGAGACACTTGGGCAAACCATTGATGGGAGAGCAATCACCATGCTGCGGGTAAGTGAATCCGACGAACCTGAACACAAAGTATGGATGATCGCGCGCCAGCACCCTGGTGAAACGATGGCTGAATGGTTTGTGGAGGGCTTTCTGCAAACACTATTAGATAGAAATGACCCGCTGGCAAACAAGCTGCTTCAAACAGCCGCGTTTTACATAGTACCTAATATGAACCCCGATGGTTCCAGCCGAGGTAACTTACGAACTAATGCGGCTGGCGCGAATTTAAACCGAGAATGGCTGGCTCCATCTATTGAAACTAGCCCAGAAGTCTATTGGGTACGTGAACGTATGATGCTCGAAGGTGGCGATCTGTTTCTTGATATTCATGGCGACGAAGAGTTACCGTATAACTTCGTTGCAGGTTGTGAGGGCAACCCAACTTACGACGCTCGGCATGCTGGGCTAGAGAATGCATTTAAAGACGCGTTCATGTCTATCTCACCAGATTTTCAAGACACCCATGGTTACCCTAAAGACAAACCTGGCAAGGCCGATATGCGTATTGCCGCTAACTGGTTAGGCGAACACTTCAACACCCTATCCTTCACTATTGAAATGCCATTTAAAGATAACGCAGACTTGCCTAACCTTGAAACTGGTTGGTCTGCCGAGCGCAGCGCGCAGCTCGGTCATGACGTGCTCTATCCGATCAGCGCTACACTCAAAAAAATCGAGGCTAAAACTTAGCGATACCGAAAAAACAGTAATCCTTTAAGCCCTATTTTTAACTTAATTGTTTGGCTATTTTTCCAGCAAGCTCGCGGCTCTTAGGGTCCCAGGTATCCATTAAGCTGGCGTAGCTAATTAGGGGATGAACCAAGTTATCAAAAAGGTTCATCTCCTCGGTCTGCCCCCAGAATTTTCTGTAAACCTCGATGCGAAAACGATGCTTACCATGAGGTTGGTCGGCACTAAGCAGCTCTAAATCTCGAACCAAATTGCCGTGTTTGTGTTTGCCAACAAAGATTTCACCAGACTCTGGGGAAAACTCTGTATTGTAATCAACCCCCGCAATTTGCCCACCAAGCAGAGCTTCGTAGTTATCGAGCTCAATAGTTTGCCACCAATTTTTACGATCTGTGTAATACACTCCAACCAAGCTTTTTTCCTTCAAGCAAGGGTATTCATCAACCCATTTCTTGATCAACATGCCGCGATTCTTCCATGCCATGTGGCCGCCTTTGTGCCCAATGTAAGCCTGGTGTTTGAGCTCGCGCAATACCCAGCCGATTGTGCCCATTGAAACATTCGCATGATCGGCTATCTTTCGATAGTTTGCGTTTAGCAAACCTCTATTTGCAAGCAACGCAAGAATCACCTTTAAACCAGTTTCGGTAAACAGCTTGTCCGCGCGGTCTAAACCGAAGTTGTCCTTCGGCTTCTTACCCTGAATTAGCACGTATACTGGCGGAATATCCAAATACGCGTTGCCGACGTTATCTAGATAATTGATATTCGACTCCCGCAAGCGCGCACCCTCATCATCGCTGATATAGTCACAAATCAGCAACTTTTGGTAACCCTCGGTGACTTGGTGTACAACCTTACCTAAGCCTCCGTTTGCATCCCATTTTCGGAGTTCAGCAACCAGTTTTGCGTTGGATTTATCAAATTTAATCAACGCTTCACCGTGGTCGCAACCGGCTGGTGTTGGCGCAAACCCGCTCACACGCCCGACCAGCCCGGTTTGAAACGCTAACTGATTCAGGGCTTTAGTTGTAATGGCTCTCTCATTCATTCCGTAGATATAACAGGTATTCGTTGTTCTAATCCTTAAAAAACGTCCACAGTTACTCAGTCTGGGCACGCAAAAATGCCGAGGCAACGGGGACTGCCTCGGCATTTCTTGGTCAAAACACGGCTAACAAATCAACGCCGCGCTTACCTACCAATTACCCTCCAGGGTTTTCGGTTTGTCCAGCCGCTTCGGCCTTAATCTTGTCTTCAAGTTCTTTCAGAGCTTTATACTCTTCGTTGCTGAGCAATGCTTTTTCTTCATCAGTCATCTCAGATAGCATTTTCGGAGCGTCTTTTACCTCACCAGTAACTGGGTCGACATACACTTTAGGCTCTTGCGCATCTTGAGCGCACGCGTTAAGGGCACCGACAGAAAGAATAGCCGCCAAGCTCGTTGAAAGTAGGGTCTTTGTAAAACGTTTTGTGGTTAACATGGGTAGTTCCTCTTAAATCGTTGTTTAATTAAAAAGTCTAATAAAAACAGTTTTGAACATAAATTTTGGGTTGCTGATTGATCAGCGATTAGGAGTGTAGGCATGCTAAATTTTGACTGCATTAAATCTAAAATTGACTTAATCTGAGTCTTGCTAAAATTACTGGGAGTTTAGAAAGCGGACTAAATTGAGTTTAGCGTCACCCGTGGCCAGCGCTCAGGATCACAGCCTTGTGAACCACAAAAATTAAAGCTTAGTGATTGATTCCGTTACCTTTTCTTAATTAAGGCCTAGATCAGCTTTGTTGTATTTGGCTAAAAATGGCGCCGTCAAACTGGTAACAAATAGAAACTCACCTGTCTCTGCCGCACCGGTAGTAGTGAAAACGTGGCCAGCGGGCGATTGCAAGTTGGCTAATACTTCTCCGGCGGCGTCGATAGCGATCACCATTCCATAGTGTTCCGCTTGAGGTCGCATAAAAGCGGGTAGCCTTTGCACCATTTTTCGCACAAAAGGCTTATCGGCTAGGTCATCAACAACCTGTGAGCGCGGCGCCGTAATACCGACCCAAAAACGTCCGTTCAGCCCGGTAGCAATGTTATCGGGGAAACCTGGAAGGTTGTCGATAATCACCTCTTGCTGCCCTGCCTTACTACCTGTGAGCCAAAACTTATGAACTCGATACTCACCGGTCTCGGCAATTAGTAAAAATTGCCCGGCTGGGTCCAGAGCAACGCCATTCGCAAACGTTAACCCCGCTAACAAGGTCTTTGCCGCCCCACTACTGGGGTCATATTCAAGCACTCGGCCATTATCGCTATGTTCCAATATATCTAACAGGCTAGCCTCAAGCGTGCCACCCGCATCAATCGGAGCAAAACGAGTTGAAGCATCACTAAAAATAACATGGCCACTTTGAGTCACGGCAACATCATCGGCATACAGAACCTTCATGCCATCGACTTCAGTCACCTCAGTTGATACTTGCCCAGCAGGCGTGACCTTTTGTAAACCGAGGTACGCATTGGCAACCCAAAGGTTACCAGCCTGATCAAAATCCAATCCCAGCGGTCGCCCACCAAGGTCAACCCATGGCTCCGCTCGATTACTTCCAGGAACCCATTTTACTAGCCACCCTTCATGTGATGTAGCGTAAATAGTACCATCAGCACTCACAACCGCCGCCTCAGGGCCGTGCAACTCTCCCAATGTCAGTGCATCGTAAGCATCAAGTTTATTATTCTGCGCAAAGTCACCCTGATACCCCACTGTTGTCGGCGCCTGCCATGCAACGGGCTCAACAGGCACCGGCCAAAGAGTGAGATACGCGGCGGCGCACAAGACAAAGATCGCGATAATTTTGATGACTGCCGACATTATGCGGTAAAGCCACCATCAACGACTATACATTCACCGGTGGTGTATGAACTGGCATCCGACACTAAGTACAATACCGTGCCCGCCATTTCATCCGGTTCGGCATGCCGCGCCATTGGTATTACGGCCATTGCCGCTTTATGCATATTCTCATTCTCAAACAATGCGCCCGCAAACTTGGTCTTTGTTAAACCGGGCAATAAGGCATTTACACGAATATTATACGGCGCGCATTCTTTGGCGAATGCCTTAGTCATGTTAATCACGGCGGCCTTGGTGATTGAGTAAATGCCTTGCATGTCGCCGGGCTTCAAACCGTTAATCGAAGCCGTGTTGACTATGCAACCCCCACCAGTTTCTTTCATTAACTTGCCGGCTTCGACCGACATAAAAAAGTAACCGCGAATATTAACGTCTACGGTTTTGTTAAAAGCGCCCAAATCGGTGTCTAGAATATGCCCAAAATATGGGTTGGCGGCGGCGTTGTTGACTAGAATATCAAGCTTGCCATGCTTTTCCTTAATTGCAGTCATCGTGTTCACAATGTTATCAACATCACCAATATGGCAAGCAATGGCTTCGGCCGAACCGCCCTGCGCTACAATCTCATTTACGACGGCTTCACAGGAATCAGCACGGCGGCTGGAAACAATAACGTGTGCGCCCTGCTCAGCTAATAATTTAACAATGGACTCACCAATCCCGCGGCTCGCGCCAGTCACCAGCGCAACCTTGTTCGAGAGATCAAATAACTTAGTGGGCATCGGCCACTCCTAATCTGGTTCTTAGTTGGACACAGTGTACATGATTAAACAAGGAGTTAAACCGTAACAACCAGCTTTCGATTTCCGGTCAACACTCATCGCTGCTTCGAATTCTACGTATCAACACCAATGCGCATTCGGCCTAGGTAATCTGATTTACTGAGTGGCACGCCGTTATGCCGCAAAATATCGTAGGCAGTGGTGGCGTGGAAACTCAGGTTCGGTAACGAAAACGACAACACAAAATTCTCGGCGGTAAACGGGATTTCATGATCACCAAATTTAAATATCACTGTGTTAGCCGCTAGCTGATTTATTTTATCCACCGATAACGATTCCAGCTTGTTTTGAGTATCCTCTAATAAGGCTTGTAAGCCTACATAATCACGTTGTTCAGTACTGGTCGGGGGTGTGAACACACCTGACTCAATAGCGCTAAGTGCGTTGGTAGAGTGTAAGGGAAGGCAGTTCACTTGAAAGAGCAATGGAAGCATGTCGTCGTGCAACCGAGAGCCAACAAAATCATTGGGGTCTAGGCCGTTTTCCGCAGCGAACTCCGCACCTTTTTTCAAAACTCTTTGCGCACCTGACAGCGTCTGTAGGTAGGAACCTACGCTTAAATCATAAAAACTTGTCTTCATTTATCTTTTCCTTCTATATTTTTTGCATAAATTGTTCGTTAGATTCTCTTAACCACGCTCGACTTAAGTTTCATTGCCCCAAAACCGTCAATCTTGCAATCAATATCGTGGCCGTCGTTTACGTATTCAGGGTCAAGCACACGGATATTTTTGACCTTGGTGCCCACTTTGACAACCGATGAAGAGCCCTTGACCTTAAGATCACGAATCACGGTAACGGAATCACCGCTCTCCAAAACATTACCATTTGCACAGCGCACAACGACCTCTTCCTCAACGGCGTTAACAGGCCATTCGTGCGCGCATTCTGGGCAAATAAAATTGTCGCGATCAGCATAGGCGTATGCCGAATCACAGTTTGGGCAATTGGGGGTATCTGACATGGTTGGTACTAAGTCATCGTTACATATAAAAGCGCAGTATACCTTTATGGCTATGCGCTTTTGCTCGTCACTCTATCTAAAAGTTATTAGAGTTACATCTAGTGCTTGAAGAATAGAACAGCTATTCCCCACGGCGCGCTATTAAATCATTCACCACACTGGGGTCTGCCAAGGTGCTAGTATCGCCCAAATTTTCATACTCATCCTCGGCAATTTTTCTCAGGATTCGACGCATAATTTTTCCTGAACGAGTCTTAGGCAAGCCTGAAGCCCAGTGAACAACGTCTGGAGTAGCAACTGGGCCAATTTCGGTGCGCACATGCTTAACCAACTCAGCCTTAAGCTCTGAGCTATATTCCTCGCCAGCCATCAATGTCACGTAAGCATAAATACCTTGCCCCTTGATATCGTGCGGATAGCCAACTACGGCGGCCTCAGCAACCGCAGAATGCAGCACCAGCGCGCTCTCTACTTCGGCGGTACCCATTCGATGGCCGGACACATTGATAACGTCGTCAACTCGACCAGTAATCCAGTAATAGCCATCTTCGTCACGTCGACACCCATCGCCAGTAAAGTAGTAACCTGGGTACATTGAAAAGTAAGCTTCATGAAACCGTTTTGGGTCGTTATAGACTCCGCGCATTTGCCCTGGCCAAGAGCGGGGTATCGCTAAATTGCCCGACGCTGCGCCCATTAATACATTGCCTTCATCATCTAGCAGCACTGGCTCAACACCAAAAAAAGGTAAGGTCGCAGACCCAGGCTTAGTGTCTGTCGCTCCGGGTAACGGCACAATCATGATGCCGCCCGTCTCTGTTTGCCACCAGGTATCCACAATAGGGCAATTCTCATGGCCAACTTTATGAAAATACCATTCCCATGCTTCTGGGTTAATCGGCTCGCCTACCGTACCCAGTATTCTAAGGCTCGTGCGGCTAGTGGTTTCAAGGAACTCATCGCCTGCGCCCATTAGCGCTCTTAAGGCTGTTGGCGCGGTGTAGAAAATATTCACCTGATGCTTATCCACAACCTGCCAGAAACGGCTAGCATCCGGATACGTTGGCACGCCTTCAAATACTAAGGTGGTGGCACCATTACATAGCGGCCCATAGGTGAGATAGGTGTGGCCAGTGATCCAGCCAACATCCGCAGTGCACCAATAGACTTCACCCTCTTGATAGTCAAACACATATTTAAAGGTCATCGCGGCGGTTAAAAGGTAACCACCTGTGGTGTGCATTACGCCCTTCGGAGTGCCAGTAGAACCCGATGTATACAAAATAAATAACGGATCTTCGGCATCCATCACTTCGGGTTCACAAACCGCGAGTTGGCCATCGACTAAGTCTTGATACCACAGATCGCGCCCATCCTGCCAACCAACCTCGTTACCTGTAACTCGGCATACCAAAATGTTTTCCACAGATGGAGTTTGCTCGCACGCTTCATCAACATTCGCTTTTAGCGGAATGGGTTTCGCGCCACGTAAGCCTTCGTCGGCAGTGATTACAAGCTTGCATTCAGAATCGTTAATTCGGCCTCGCAATGCTTCCGGCGAGAAACCACCGAACACCACTGAATGGATTGCGCCAATGCGCGTGCAGGCTAACATTGCATAAACCGCTTCCGGAATCATCGGCATATACAAGCACACTCTGTCGCCTTTGCCCACGCCCAGCTGCTTCATAGCATTTGCTAATTGGCAAACTCGGTCATGCAACTGCTGATAAGTTATGCGGTTACTCTTGTTCGGGTCATCGCCTTCCCAAATCAGCGCGGTTTGTTCGGCTCTAGTTGCCAAGTGCCGGTCAATACAATTATAAGAAACATTCAACTTGCCACCGGTAAACCAGTTGATGTCCGCAGTATGAAAGTCGACATTCGATACAGAATCCCACTTTTCAAACCAATCTAAATGCGCCTCGGCCTGCTCGGCCCAAAATGTATCAGGGTCTGATAACGACTGCTGATACATAGCATCGTATCGATCTTTAGTAAGGTGCGTTACCGCTCTAACGGATTCGAACACTGGATAGATTTTACTGTCGGTCATTTGTGGGCTCTTTCTAAATACTCTTCTACGTGTTGTAATTACTGCCTCAGGCTTATCGCCTGAAATCTTTGTTAAATGAGGTCTGGTAGTCGACGAAACCCAAGGTGGTCTCGGCATAATAATGAACCTCGTTGGCCGTCAACACCAACCGAACAGCCGTATTTGCGTTCATTGCAGTTTCGATTAGCTGCGACCAACGCCGTTGATCCGATGAAACCGCCGTCAGCTTTCTTGGCGGTAATTCCTTGCGATCAGCATTAACAATACCGATCGTTGCACCTTGTAAGGGATGATTAGTCACAAGAGTAAACACTTGCTCACCATCACTAACATCCACGCTAAGGTACGCCTCAAACTCCGCGTTCTTAAGATCACAGCGTCCGCTGGCATAGCGGCAGTTCGATTGCGCAATCAAGCGATACGCCTCACCAGTCTTAGCAGCATGAGGTATTTCGCCCACCAGAGCATCTGTGAGGTAATAGGCCCCAATCGCCAATATAGGCGATATTACCATCGCCATCACAATATGTTTATTTTTAAAAACAGACACTTAAACAACAATCTCGAACACTTTTCTCATTACGCATAAGACTCAGTGGTCTGCAATAACCGCCTCTTTTTGCGCAGACGAGTGCGGCGCTCGAATAAAGTCGACCAATGCTTGGATCTCTTTTGGTGGCTCCGCTGTCATTCTGCAAACCAATAAAGCCACGACCACATTAACAAGGGCCCCAACTGCTCCAAACGCATTCGGCTCTATTCCAAAAAACCAATTTGCTTCGAACCCACCGAGAAACGACGTGCTTTGAACAAACATGACCCCCTTGTGTTGGAAGACATAAAGAAGCGTTACGCCGATGCCAGACAACATACCAGCAACCGCGCCCGCGGTATTCATGCGTTTATAAAAAATGCCAAGCATTAAGGCTGGAAAAATCGAAGACGCCGCTAAGCCAAAGGCTAGAGCGACTGTGCCCGCCGCAAAATCAGGCGGATTAAAGCCCAGATACCCAGCGAGTAAAACAGTAAACGCCATCGCAATTCGAGACGCATTTAACTCGCCTTTCTCAGAGATGCTTGGACGAATAATCCCCTTTAGCAAGTCGTGTGAAATGGCCGAGGAAATCGCCAACAGTAAACCAGCCGCAGTAGACAGCGCTGCTGCCAATCCACCGGCGGCTACAAGCGCTATTACCCAGTTTGGTAGCCCCGCTATTTCAGGGTTTGCCAACACCAGAATATCGTTGTCCACCTTAACCATTTCATTACTCTGCTTATCTGCGCTGTATTGAATTAGCCCATCGCCATTTTTATCTTCGTATTTTAATAGGCCTGTAGTCTCCCAGTTTTTGAACCACTGAGGCCGCTCATCATAGGCTAGATAATTACCGGGTGTTGGCTCAATAGTCTCCATCAAATTTAATCGCGCCATCGCCGCCACGGCTGGCGCTGTTGTGTACAGAATTGCAATAAAGACTAAGGCCCAACCTGCTGATTTTCTTGCATCTTTAACACTTGGCACGGTAAAGAAGCGAATAATCACGTGCGGCAAACCTGCGGTACCAATCATCAACGACATAGTGTACATAAACATGTTTAAGGTGCTGCCCCTAGTCGAGGTCGTATACTCGGCAAAGCCAAGCTCCGTCACCACTTGATTGAGCTTATCGAGCACGTATGTGCCATCAGATAACAAACTGCTTCCAAGGCCTAGTTGCGGTATTGGGTTACCAGTTAAGCTTAAGGAAATAAATACGGCCGGAATCGTGTAAGCAAAAATCAGCACCACATATTGTGCAATCTGAGTATAAGTAATGCCCTTCATCCCACCCAACACGGCGTAGATAAAAACGACCACCATTCCGGCGGTCAACCCAGTTTCATAAGATGTTTCCAAAAATCGACTGAAGGCAACGCCAATGCCTTTCATCTGCCCAATCACGTATGTCAAGGATGCTATTACCAAGCACAAAACTGCCACCACCCGCGCAGCTTTGGAGTAATAACGATCACCTATAAATTCCGGCACCGTGAACTTACCAAATTTTCTCAAATACGGAGCCAAGCACATGGCCAAGAGCACATAGCCGCCAGTCCACCCAAGAAGAAAAACGGAACCACCGTAACCTTGATAAGAAAAGCCGATTAAACCTGCCATCGAAATAAATGACGCGGCTGACATCCAATCGGCCCCTGTTGCCATGCCATTGGCGACTGGATGCACACCACCACCGGCTACATAAAACTCTTTAGTTGACCCAGCACGCGCCCAAATCGCAATGCCGATGTATATGGCAAAAGTTAGACCAACAACGATGTAAGTTAAGCTTTGCAACTCCATTAGCGCTCTCCCTCGACCCGCGAATCATCAGCAAATTGATCATCCAGATCACTCATCCTTTTAGCGTAATAAAAAATCAATACCACGAACAAATAAATCGAGCCCTGCTGCGCGACCCAAAAGCCGAATGGATAGCCTCCTAAACTGATCCGATTCAAGGTATCAACGAACACGATGCCGCCAAAAAATGGCACAACAAACCAGACCGTTAACAGTATGGCAATTAACCTCAGATTCGCCTTCCAGTAGGCGTCAGCCTTATTGTTCATATTGTGGGGTCTCCGCCAACTACTATTTTTACCACCGAGTATACGTTGAACTTCGCCACTCGACCATCGGGTGAACACCCGCCCAAGCGCTTAGTTGGCAAGCTTAAACAAGCAGCCTACAATTGCGAAATCATGAAACTCCTCGTTCATACCTGTTTGATTAGCATCCTTTTATGCTGTCCAGCAATCGCCAAGGCCGATTCAAATGGCCAGCGTTTGCTGGAACTGCACAACCTGACTCGAATAAGTGGCGTGCGTTGTGGGCTATTTCGTAAAACATCCGCTGGCTCGCTTAACTGGAACAAAAAACTCGCCAAAGCCGCCAAATCGCACGCGCGCAATATGGCCAAAAGAAACAAGCTCGGTCATAGAGTAAAGGGCTCAACTCGCAAACGTCTAAAGCGAATTGGGTATCGGTGGTCCACATTCGGCGAAAATATTGCCTCCGGCTTTACCACTCCAGAATCCGCCCTACAAGGCTGGCTAAAAAGCAAGCAACACTGCCGAAACCTTATGAACCCAGATTTCAGCGAAATGGGCGCCGCTGAACACAATGACTACTGGGTTGTGATCTTCGCCACACCACGACTCTGAGAAAACCGCTAAGTTGGATGGTGAGCTCTTTATCTAGCGACGTTTTTGGCCTAAGTCTGAGTGCTTGCTTTGGGCTGCACCACCAGCGTTTCAGAAATTTTGTCCTGAATACCTTGGCGGTTAGCATCCCAATAAATCTGAAGAAACCCCAGCAAGCCGGTGGCGACACCTGCGCTGTATCCACCATAACGCCCAAAACTCTCCCACAAATCCATCGTCTTACCATCGAGGCGCACCACCTTAATACCAAACAAGCGCTTGCCTACTGTCTGACCATTCCAACTGGAAGTAAGCACACTAAAATACATCGCGGCCCAACCAAAGCTCAGCCCAAGGTCTGCCAGAAAACCACTCACCCAGGAGATAATACTATTACTCGCTGGCTGTGCTGGCGCAACGGATTGGCGGGTTCCCAGTTGTTGGTAAAGGCTAGCCGCTAAAGTGCTGTCTTGCATTGCACCATCAAGGCGATCGTTTTCGGCCAGAAAATCACGAACACCCGTGTAGAGTAACGCAGCGTCGTCAAAGCTATACCCCTTGCTCGACAGGTCGCGAGAAAATGCATTAAAAAAGGCAACATCGCACTTTGTTGCTTGATCACAAATGGGCATTCCGTTGTCACTTTTAAGTGATGAGATCTCCAGTGCGTAGTCATTAGCAGCACTGGTATTTTTGTACTCCAACTTAGGCATAGTATCTGGGTCGGTCTCTACTTCGATAACAATCTGATCACCAAAAATTGCTCCAAACTGCTCATCCGACAGCACATAATGAACCAAGCCTTGAATCAGTATTGTTAAGCTCGCAAGAACCACTACGGACTTTAGTGCTAACTTAACCCACCTTTTACCCTCGTCTCGTTTTAAGCGATACAAACTCCAGACCGCGACAATCAACACCAACAAGTTGAACCAAAACC
>CALKRK010000138.1 GCA_937989675.1 uncultured Arenicella sp.
GTTCCTTTATCGTTGATCTGAACGCAGTAACCGCCACCATTAAGCCAGTTTCCTTCGAT
Source organism: uncultured Arenicella sp. (assembly GCA_937989675.1). Classification (GTDB taxonomy): domain Bacteria; phylum Pseudomonadota; class Gammaproteobacteria; order Arenicellales; family Arenicellaceae; genus Arenicella. Next base: position 60 of record CALKRK010000138.1, read on the forward strand.
CAGTATATTATCAATCGCACCAATATTAGTTTGGATAATCATGCATTGGCTGTTGGTGTAGCCAGAGAGAAAATGCGGCATATCAATATTATTACCACGAATCACCACATTGCCACCGGAGACCATTTGCACGCCATCGGAGTGAGACTTGGGCTTCGTGCCCAGTCTGTGCATCCAAGAACTTTCGATTACTACGTTACGGCCCGGCTTGATTGCGTCCGCACCTGAGTCGTGAATATTGGCGCGCCGTACGGTAAAGTTGGAACCGAGAATACCGGAAGATTGCGTACCGAAAATTTCAACGTCTTCGATCAGAAGATTCTCATAGTCAGAATGCATTCTGATACCGTAGAGCCCGGTACAGTTTATGCGCACGTTACGAATAACGACATTGTTTGCCCGAACATCTATGCACCCGTCCAAATCAATGTCTTTAACTACCGTTCCATCAACCGTCACTTTAATAGAACCGGACTGCGTCACCACGTTTGGATTAACACGAAAGCCTGTGTTGTTAGGCCCTGGCTTAGCGAAACCCTCCATGGGGCTGGCGTTCCTGGCCGCGATTATTGCTGGCAAAGTGAGTAGGTCGAAATCAGTGTCTGGCTGTGCACTCGACAAGCCTGCACAACAGATAACGGGCAAGACAGCAAACCACCGAATTCCAATCATTGGCTCGCTGCTCCGTATAACGCTAAGTAGCTGAAACTAAACATTGCATCAGTATAAGGCCTAATTACCGTGTTATAAAAGATGCTCGCAGCAAGTTATCCCGCAGTGCAACTCGCCTCCTGTTGTCATTCTTCCATCGTCGGCATATTTTAGATTTGAGTAAGAGCATTCGAGTTTGGACAGCCTCTAAAATCGAAAAGCCACCCGAAGGAAGTTAAAACTTTTGTTAACTCGCCTTGCAATATTGCTACTTCAAGTTCAACGTTGAAGCGCATGTTAAACGCAACTAATGGAGAACACTATGTTAGAACTCATTATTTCACTCGCCAGTGGAGCGCTAGGTGGCAACTTGGCCGGTAACGTTCTAAAGAACTTTAACCAAGGCACACTCGTTAATTCGATCGTTGGTATTCTCGGAGGTGGGCTCGGCGGCACCATACTTTCAACCCTCACTGGCGGAGCGGTTGACGCCGGTAGCGCTTCGAGCATCACTGGCATACTCTCTGCCATTGCGTCAGGCGGAGTTGGCGGAGGCGCCCTGCTGGCAGTTGTCGGCCTTATCAAAAAAGCTCTGGGGAAATAAAACCCTACGTTTTCTTTATTCAATTGGGGTACCGATTTACGGCACCCCTTTTCTCTCATACGCAAGTCATAGCATACTAAAACAACGTGTCGCTCTCATGATTTAGCAACCATGCCTTGCGTTCAACGCCAAACGCATACCCCGTTAATGAACCGTTGGCGCCAATCACACGGTGGCATGGAACCACAATTGTCAGCGGGTTTTTACCATTCGCCAAACCAACTGCACGAACACCTTTTGGGTTTTGTATTTGCGTAGCGATATCACCATAAGTACAGGTCTTGCCATAGTCAATTTCGGATAGTGCTCGCCACACACGCTTTTGGAAATCTGTGCCGTGCGGGTTTATAGGTAAATCGAAATCTTTTCGGTCGCCGGCAAAGTACTCCGCCATTTGTAACTTAAGCAGATCGGTGATCTTATTCGGCTTTGCAGATCTCGCCTTATCAACAAAATAAAGTGTTGTTATCGCCGCCTCTGATGCGGTTACTTCCATTGTGCCTAGAGGCGTTTCAAAGTGGTCTACGAAATTCATAGCTGATTCCAAAGTTGAAAAGTTAAATAACTCCGCCAAGGCCGAGTGCGCTCAAGATCCGGCTCTTGCTTAATGACTTTCAGAGCATTTTTTAAACCAGCATCACCCGCTAACCAAACATCAGGGTCTTTGCTTCCACGTAGTTTTACGTAATTAGCCGTCCACGGGCCAATACCCTTGAGGTCGAGCCAAGCATCGATATCTTCAGGGTCATCCACCGTTAGCATGTGCTCTGCCAAGCGCCGCAGAGTATCTTTACGCGATTGTGGCATCCGAAAAAAATCAAGTGAATGTTCACACACAGCTTCAGGGCTTGGAAAAAATGCCATCGCTGGCGTGCCGTCGAACTTAGCGGGCTCACCTAATTCCTCAACCATAACTTGAACTAATTTACGAGCTGCACCAATCGAAACCTGTTGGCCAAGAATGGCTCTAACGCCCGCTTCAAAGGTACTCCATATACCCGGTACTCTTAAACCTGGTGTATAGCTGAAGTCTGGCCCTAGCTCTGTTTGTAATTGCTCATCAATCCTGTCTATCGGTGCATCAACATCAAACAGCATTCTAATGCGCTGTGTAATTGGGTTTAGATGCTGGTATTCATTAAGGTTAACTTGTAGATCAAACCTGTTTTTCTCCGGCTTTGCGGTGACCGTAAAATACCCTCTACTGCCTTGATAACTAATGGTTCGACTATAGCTACGCTCATCGGCCCACTCCAGGCCGTCGATCACTCGTGCTTCTAAGAAACTAAGTAACTTTTGCCAGGCATAAGGAGGCCGATAATTGAGTTTAAGGACTAAGCCCGTGGTCTGAACATCATCACGCTTGCGAATCTCGCGTGGAGCTAAACCTATCTGTGCCTGCATGGCCTCATTGAACCGTCGCACACTGTTGAACCCTGAAGCAAAGGCAATATCGGTAACCGGCAAGTCAGATTCGTGCAGTAGTTGTTTAGCGAATAGACATTGTTGATAGATTGCGTATTTCTTAGGTGATGTTCCTAATTTTTCCTTAAACAATTGGCGTAGATAACGATCCGAAATGCCTAAGCGCATTGCTAAAGATTCGATTGAGTAAGTTTGTAGTGCGCCTTGTTGAATTAAATTTAAAGCACGTTGAAACGTTGTTTCGGTTCCAAGCCAAGCACAAGATTGCGGTGCACTATCCGGCCTGCAGCGCAAGCACGGGCGAAACCCTGATTGAGCCGCAGAAATGGCTGAATCATGATAAACAACATTTCTCTCCAACGGCGAATTGGCCGGGCAAACAGGCCGACAATAGATTCCAGTGGTTTTAACCGCAGTAAAGAACACACCGTCGAAACGCGCATCTCGCGCCTTTCTCGCCTTGGCGTATCGCTCTTTCAACTGCGTGTCTAGTATTAAGGCCATGCATACATTCTAGAGCACAGATCAAAATAAACTAGCGGTTTCCGGAAGTCTATCAATTTAAATTATAGGCGCTAAATCAAAGCGCCTTTAACGGTTTACTAGAGGTCTCGATACGAGTCGTCTTCTCGGTCTACTAATCTTTGCATGGCGGCGAACTCAAGGTCACCCGGAGCAGCGTCGCCCATACTGGACATCTGCAACTTAAGAAGTTGTTCGGTTTTTTCTGCAATCTCAACCGATACCGGAACAATAGGTCGGCCAGTTTGGTCAACCGATACCTGAATCTCACAAGAGCGCTGCAATGCAACCATATTAAAGAACATTTCCGCAATGGTTCGGCCGCAACTTAACAAGCCGTGACTACGCAAAATCAATAAGTTTTTTTCACCAAGGCTGGCAATCAAATCTTCTTTTTCACCGTCCATGACGGTGATGCCTTGAAAGTCGTGATAAGCAACTTGATTATGCAACAACACTGAATAAAAATTATCGATGCGCAAGCCTTCCTGCTGGCAAGCAACGGTCATGCCTGCGGTTGAGTGAATATGGCCAATGCAATGCGCATCTTCACGAGCACCATGAATGGCACTGTGAATCAACATACCAGCAGGGTTAACAGCGTAGTTTGTGTCTTCAACAACGTTACCTTCGATATCAACTTTCACCAAGTTCGAGGCCGTAACTTCCTTGTAGTGCAAACCATAGGGGTTGATGAGAAAATGCCCATCACTACCCGGCACCTTGACCGTAATATGGTTATAAATCATTTCACTCCAGCCCATGTAATCAAAGATTCGATAACACGCAGCTAGTTCCACTCGGATGTCTTTTTCGGCTTGGTTCACAACACTAACTCCAATAGTTACTGATCAAACCATCCAGTATAACCGATTTTTAATACATCGTCGTAGTCAAGTGATTTGCAATTTTAGCTTAACCAAGGCCGCTAGTAGTAAAGCAGCAACAGCAACGTAATCGGCCATTAATACTCTTGATATCGCCTCATTGTAAGCAGATGTTTGATAAACGATAACGATAAACGATAACGCACTTACCAAACCAAACAATATCGCAGGCCACTGCAATTGAACTTGGAAGATTGCGAGCACCAACAAGCCCCCTAGAACCGCAAACAGAATCGCTCGATGGCGCATTAAGATAAGCAAATTAGGGTCGGTTATTTGAATACCATATAGCGCCGTCAAGCGCTCGCCACCAAGCACACCAACGATTGGCAACAAATGTATTACGCCTGCGACAAGCAAGCCTAAACCAAGCAATTTCTCCATAGTAAATCTCCTTCAAATTCAGCGTGATATCAAGCAGTGTTAGGCTGTGTACTTTTAGCACCGTTAACAACGAGGTATAACAAGGGGCCGAATGATCCTAAAAAGACAGTTATAACAACATACGGCCAAGGGTTGATGCCATTCTTTTTTGCTTCTGGGATCAACCACACTAAAATAAGCACACAAGCAATAACAAGGTCAGCAAAAACTTGCCACCCGGCCGGACTGTGTCGATGATAGTCAAAAATCCCCACATAACCCACTTTATAGACTGCGTATAAACTTAAAACAGTGAAGGGGATGAGAATAACAAGGGCTAAGTTTCTTCGAGTCATAAAAGTTCTCCAATAAATTTTCGCCTATCTTTATGCAACGCATCTGACTTGGCAATTACCTCAAAGGTAATTGAATTAATCCACGAGCAAAGATTTAATGGGCAACTACAACGGAGCAACAATGACTATTCAAACCAGCAAATTCACTACTAGCCTGCGTGAATGGCGTAAGCTAAGAAAGATGTCACAACTCGACCTGGCCCTCGCCGCCGATGTTTCGCAGCGCCACGTGAGTTGGCTGGAGACCGGCCGCAGCAAGCCAAGTCGAGAAATGGTGGTGCGTTTATCCGATGCAATGGAAGTACCATTACGTGAACGCAACCACATTCTCAGCGCAGCGGGGTTCGCCAAATTGTATTCAGAAAGAAATCTTGATGAACCGGCCATGGAGCCCATCAAAAACGTATTAGTAGACATGTTAGCTCATCATGAGCCGTATCCAGCCTTTGTCTTAGACCGCAATTGGGATATAAAAATGCAAAACCAAGCGGCTAACATTATGTTCAGTATTGTTGGTGACCCGGACGAAACGTGGGAGGCGATCGGCGACGATGGTAGCCACAACATGGCATTACTCACAGTTCACCCTAAAGGCTTACGCCAATTCATAAGCAATTGGAACACTATTGCTGGCCCTTTTGTTCAACGTTTAAAAAAGGAAGCCATCGACTCGGCCGACCCAGATGTTCTAAAGCGATACGAGTATCTGGCAAGTTTTGTTGAAGCGCGTGATCACCCTATTGGCGAGGCGATCTTACCAATGCTACCAATCGAAATCGATTTAGGCGGGCCAAAGCTCAACTTGTGTTCAGTGATTTCTACCTTCGGCACCGCTCAAGATATTACAGCCAACGAGCTACGTGTTGAGACCTTCTACCCAGCTGACGAGCAAACAGCAAAATTTTTCAATGAGTAAGCCCATCGCTAGGTTGGCAGCTTATCAGGGTTTCGCATTGTGTAAATCCAAGCTATCAACCCCTTGTCATCTAAGCGAACAGTGGTAATCATATTGCTGTCTTGCGTTGCGGTTATTCTAAGAGCCGGTCGCCCATTCACAATCGCGGCCTGAATATCCGTTTGCGTTGGCGTCTTGGCAACAATCGCTAGGAAGACATGCGCCACCTCATCCGCTCCAACTAGTGGGCGCAATGCCGCTCTAGCCTTTCCTCCGCCATCAGATAGCGCGACAACATTCGGAGCAAGTAAGCGTTTGACGGCTTCGTGATCGGCCGCTGCACATGCTTGCGCAAACAGTTGTAATGCAACCTCCGTGCTTTGCGCGTCTACGTCAAATTTAATCTTAGCATCGCGAAGCTTTTGGCTAGCCCGGCTGACGATCTTGCGGCACGACGCGTCACTGCGGTTTAACATGTCCGCAAGTTCCGAGTAGTCTGCGTCGAACACTTTACGCAAAATAAATGCCGCGCGTTCTTCAGGAGACAAGCGCTCCATTGCCCAAACTAAGGCGAGCTCACACTCCTTTGCTAACTCAAAATGATCATCCGGCGCCTCGGTAGCGCCAGGCGTTTCTTTAGTACTAGATAATAAAGGCTCGGGCAACCAAGGCCCGACATAAACTTCTCGCTTCACGCGTGCAGATTTTAGAAAGTCTATCGCTAATCGACTACACACTCGGCGCAACCAAGCCGCCGCAACGTGAATCTGGCTTTTGTCGGCCTTATTCCACGCTAACCACGTGTCCTGCACGATGTCTTCAGCCGCCGCTCTTTCGCCGACCATCTGATACGCAAGTGCCACTAATGCGCGGCGCTGTTCTTCAAATAATTGGGTATCAACTGGATTCATTACTAGTTACTTAACTTCACCGCCCCTACACCATTGAATTCAATTTTTGTACAGGCTTTAGAATTACCAAGCGCGCGCTTCAACAGCGGGTAGATCGTAAATGACGTGGCCGCATACGAAGCAGCAATCAAAGCTTGCTTACCATACTGAGCAACAATTTCTTCTGATAAAACTGTCAGCTTATCGTGCCCTTCAAGCACCGTTTTGGCGAACTGAAAACCCAAACCGGCAGGCCCCGCCGCTGCCCAGTCTTCACTCACACAAGCACTCAACTGTTCAGGAGAGCCACCCTGCTCAATAATACGATCAACCACCAGTTGCGCGCACGGGCCGCAATCTCCATGCAAGGTTCCGGCTAACGCAGCCCCACCCCACAAAGCCAAATTAGGCCCTTGCACATTATTCATACCTGATAATCTCATAAGCTGGTACCAAGCCTTTGGCGACTCATCGATGATGTCATGCAAATACTTGGCATCGTAGTTATATTGATTTTCAAAGCGTCGGGTAAGAGTGTGGCAAATCCGTTTCAACATCCCTTACCTCCACAGCGAAGCACGATAGCCCCTCGTATTAAATTCGCAAATACCGCGGCCTTATGCGCTGGGGCTAGAATGAATTGCTTATTCATGTTTACTCAAATTTAGTTATCGTTACTTCTATGACGAGATAAACAAGCCATTTGTGACCAAATCGAATAATTTAGATTGCTGAGAAAGGTTTGCTAATCAAATAACAATAGTTGCAGAATCGGCGCAATCACCACTCTCGGCGTCTCGGAATTTGGCAGGCTCGGTATGGCGTCAATCATCTGGCTAGCAATAATCTGGTTGCTGGCACTCGAAGGATGAATTCGATCAAAGAAAACGCGGGTACCAAAACCAAAAAGCAAACACTCAGTCGCAATCTCAAACTCGTCTGGGTCAAAGCAGCCCTCTCGCGTATTGGTGAACCCAAAATCACTGGCGTTATTGATTAGGCTTTCGAACGCCGAAAACAAATCAAATTCGGCGATCACAGTACCTTTGTCGCTATCAAATGCTGCCAGCACTTGAGACAAAGATTGATTATAAGCACGCGTATAGGTTTCCGCGCGCGCAGCAATACCTGGGTCGTTTGCTTCTCGGTCAAGGGTTTCAGGTATACGGCCAATATTCGCAACATTGGGTATTAAGAACGCCCGAGCGCCCGCGTCGCGCAAACGCCTGATCTGCGTATCTAACGAGCTTAGAGTTTGATTGATTTCTAATTGAGCTTGAGCAAGAGAACTTCGTGATCGTAAGTCTCGAAGATCATTACCTCCTACAAATACCAGGTATAGGGCGTCTGGGTCGGCCTGATCAGTCACTCGTTGCAAATAGGCGCTTACCTGCTGAGGAAGATCTTCCGGCTCCGCACCCATAATATTGCCGCCCGCCACAGCGTAATTAAAACCATCAGCTCTCCCTAGCAAGTGCCCTGATGCCTGAGCGTCGCTACCGATTGATTCGGCAATTATGTCTGCAACAACCGGCCCATCTGATATTCTATTTTCAAAATAAGGCGGCGGAAAATTAATAATCGCAAGATTACCGGTATCAGATAGGCTATCGCCGAACACAATCAACTTAGAAAACTCGGCTTGCGCCACCGCTAAAGGCGAGATACACGCAACGAGAAAAACGCTTAAGAGCAACCGGGATAAGAACATAGCTGGCCTTGAAAGCCTCTTTGAGATGGCTCCAAAATAAGCCAAAGAATAAGTAGCAAGCATTCTATTAGCTTAGCAGTTATTCAGCGAACCTCAATTTGTTGTCGGGCCGCTCAACCCTATTCTGCAAGCCTGTTTGCAATGCATTCCCAAAACCCACCTCATTAAGGAAGGCATCAACTTCTCTAGTTGCG
>CALKRK010000139.1 GCA_937989675.1 uncultured Arenicella sp.
AACCCGCGATAGCTCTAGCACTCAAGTCAGGTAATTTCGGAGCTCCAGATTTCTTTGAGAAAGCGTTGGAGATGATTAAATGAACGAAAGCGCGTTGCGTGAGAAAATCGCCTTACTGGGGCAGTCGATGTATGACAGGGGTCTGACTCATGGTGGGACAGGTAACATTAGTGTTCGGCTAGAAAACGGTTTTTTGATGACTCCGACCGGATCTTGTTTGGGGCGCCTAGATCCCGCCCGAATAACGCGCTTAGATAAAGACGGTTTTTATGTTAGCGGCGATCCCGCGACCAAGGAGCAGAGGCTGCATACAGCTATGTATTCACAGCGCAGCGGAGCAAATGCGGTTGTGCATTTACATTCTACGCATTCCGTTGCTGTTTCGACACTTGATGCTATTGATCCTGATTCGGTACTCCCCATGCTAACCGCGTACTATGCGATGCGTATTGGTAAGCTACCGCTGTTACCGTATTTTATACCTGGAGATCCTGCGCTGTCGGAAGCGGTACGAAAATGTGCAGGCAAGCATCACGCAATGTTACTAGCGCATCACGGCCCAGTAGTGGCTGGCACGGATTTGGATGCCGCGGTCGATGCTACCGAAGAATTGGAAGAGACCGCAAAGCTTTTCCTAAGCTTGCATGGGAAGTTATTTAAGACTCTTACAGATGAGCAAGTAGCTGAGATTCAGCAGCGCTTTCCAATCAAGGCGTAGTTTAATAACTGCGCTATTTCTTCCACCGCAACAGGGGTGTTGGCGCCAAGCGAATAGTAATCATCTTCATTCCTTGTTACTCAGACATTAAATCGAATTAGTGCCTGCTTAATCCAATAATCGCAGTCTCACTTACGTTTACTTAACGTCCATGGCTTCTATTAGCCTGTGCTACACGCCACTGTTGCTCGTAAGCTTGGTATTGTTGCGGGGCTATATATTCTGTATTTATTAAGGAAAAAAAGGCACGAATTGCTTCGTGCCTAAAGGGTGAGGCGCTTTGTTAGGAGCGTTTAGAAACGGTAAAAGGTACGAAAGGTGATTGCGTCGCCGCTTGATTGATCGCCAACTAGATCGAAGGCGCCAGGGCCTTCAACATCCGCGTTTAGATAGTTTAGGCTGAAGCGTAGAGATGGGTTAACGTAATAGTTCGCGCCCACTGTGATTACATCAACGCTGGTACCTTGCGTTGCACTTGTGGCGTCGCCGTTACTAAAACGTGCCATAACTTCCCATGCTCCTTCTACCCCCTTGGGTTGTTTGAAACGACCTTTCTTTTTGTCGTATCTGCGAGATTCACCAGTGAGAAAATAAGACGCTGTCGCATAGTAACCATCAAGTTCAGGTTCGAATCCACCAGGCTGCGCCGCGTCAGCAGTGCGCTCTACGTATTCGGCTTGAATAGAGAAAGGGCCAACTACGCTCGCGAGCTCAACGCCATATTGACTGACGCTGTCGACCTCCACTGCCGAACCGCCCGCGGCGTAGTTGAGTAAGCGAGTCCCTGTCGCCCTCACTTCTCCCCTTGCAACTCTATCATCTAACTCACTGCCACCGTAATCACGATGCGAACCCCATAAGCCTAAATGGAAAACGCTGTCTTTCTCGGCAATAGGTGACCAGAAGGCACGGCCAGTGTAGGCGAGAAGGGTTGAGCCTTCGGCATCCTGACCGTTGTCGCCTGCGTCAGTATTCTCATACACACCAAAAGCATAGCCAAAACTCTGTTCTTTAAAAAACTGATTGATGCGTACGCCCCAGTTGTGTGAGGGGTGAACGGCGTTGGTGATCATTGGCCGTGAGATACCGGTTGTATCTTTGCTGCTGGTTGTCACGTCAAGAGTCATATCTTCTTTTACTAAGCCGATATTGATCTGTGGGCCTCCATTATTTTTGAAGCCGTTATAGCTTAGAACAGCATTATGCAAGGTAGCATCGCGATCGCCGCCAAACTTTAGTGTTGCTTTGTAATGCCAGTTGCCATTGTCTCCCTTAAAGGCGAGGCGCGCGCGCCGGGCAAAAATGTCGCTTGCTGTTGCTCCATCGTTGCCTGAGTTATAAGCACCATCGAATAGATCAGCGTCCAGATGCAAGCGGCCATTAACTTCAAATGAAGTATCGTTCTTGTTATCAACGATTTCGACACCCGCCCCTGAGGCTTCGATTTGGGTCGCTTCTAGTTCGGTAATGCGTTTCTTTAACGATTCTATTTCAGCGCTTACATTGGTGTCCGCGTTGGCGATGCCTGATGCCATGACTGCGCAGGAGGCAATAATGGCGGGTATCTTTCGCAAGCGATGACGACTCTTGGTCGAGTGTTTCATGGGGATTCTCCTATTTTTTTGGTAGTTACTTAATCTTTTTATTTGCATTTAAGAAAAAGAATGTGCAATAAATTATTTTTCCGTTGGCATTATTAGCGTTCAAATCAACCATAAATTGCATTTTAGTATAATTATATGCAATTTACTGGCTTTGCTGCGGTGCGTCAATACATTGACCGCAGAAAATTCAGTTTTGTAGAGTTTTATTTTTATAGGTGCCTGATCTGAGCGCTACTGTGTCGTCGAATGACGGTGATAGGAACTTAGGCCGTTTTTACTAACGGGGCCTGCTTGTGGGGGGGGGAATTGCTTTAAATGGGGAGAATTGATTCGATTGATGCTAATCCAGCGAGAGATTGAATTAGCCTGTCGAATTGCTCGATATTTATGCGCTCAAGGAACCAGTGATCAATCGCGGCGCATACATTCACTAGTACGATCGAGTAAAAAAGGTAGCCGTGTGGTAAGAGTTACGGTAGGTAAATTTCACCCAGAGATAGTTGTTTTCTGGCGCCCGTAACACTCGGCAAATTGCTATTGAGATTGTTTAGCCGGCAGTAACCAAGCCAAGCAAAACCTACTGCTTCAACCCAGTCAACTGGAATTCCTTGTATATCCGTCAAATTGACTGTGTACCCGGAGAGCTTGGCGCGAAGCTGATCAATAAGATGTTGATTGTGAGCGCCTCCACCACAGATAAACAGTTTGCCGGAATTACCACTGAGTTTAATCACTTGTTTAGCGACAGTGTTTACGGTTAGCGCGACCAGTGTTGCTTGAACGTTTTCCGGAGAATAGCGATCTAGGTCGCCAAGCCAATCAAGATTAAAATAGTCTGTGCCCGTACTCTTCGGGTGACATGCTGCAAAATAGGGGTCAGATAGAAGCCTTGAGAGAAGTTCATCAATAACGTCGCCGGAGGCACCCCATTTGCCATTGATATCAAAGGGTTGGTTTTTATGTTTTGCAATCCATTGATCAAGTAAGCAATTACCTGGGCCGGTATCGAAGCCGGTTACGTGTTCGCCAAGCTGCGTAATATTGGCGATACCTCCAAGATTAAGGACCAACGTATCTTCGTTGCCTTCGAATACCGCGTTGTGGAACGCTGGCATAAGTGGGGCGCCTTGACCGCCGGCGGCAATATCCGCTTGACGGAATTGTGTGATGGTTCGAATGCCAGTTTTACTGGCAATAAGTTGACCGTCTCCAAGCTGCAAACTGAAAGGCGATTCTGCATTCGGTTCGTGGCGAACGGTTTGCCCGTGATTGGCAATTGCTTGTACATCGCTGTGGTTGATGCCAGCTTTATTGATCAAGTTTAAGGCTGCATCGCAATAGTGGTTAGCCAGCTCTATATGCAGCGGTGAGTCCTCATTTCTAAACAGGTGCGAATTGTTTAACGCCGTTTGATTTATCTCAGCTCGTAAAGCCTCGGGAAAGGGAGTGAGCTGAGTCTCTATTACTCTTAACGTTGACCTTGATTCAAAGGCAACCAATGCGGCATCTATTCCGTCAACACTGGTGCCTGACATCAGACCGATATACAACTCTTCGGTCTGACTCATCTTAGATCTTCTTGGTATCGCTCTCGGCCTTAGCTAGTATATAGTCTCGTTGGACTGCATCAAGGCGGCTTACCAAGTCTGTAGATAAGGCATTGAACTCAGGCTTCAATGATTCTTTAACCGAAGATGCTTTTGGAGTCTTGTAGGTGAGCGAATTACGGTGAACTCCATCAACGCGAAATTCATAATGCAAATGAGGGCCGGTTGAGTAACCAGTGCTTCCTACATAACCAATTGTTTGACCCTGCTTGACGCGTGACCCTGAACGTACGCCTTTAGCAAAGCCATTCATGTGCGCGTATAGGGTTGTGAAGCGCCCCGCATGCCGTAACACTATGGTCTTGCCATAACCGCCTTTGCGACCAGCGTGAACAACTTTACCATCCGCTGTTGCGCGTATTGGTGTGCCTCTGGCGGCGGCATAATCTACGCCTTTATGTGCCTTCCATTTTTTTGAAATCGGGTGTTTGCGTTTGCCGAATCGAGAGCTAATACGGCTAAACTCAACGGGTGAACGTAAGAAGGTGCCAAGCATGCTTTCGCCTTCTGGTGTGTAAAAGCTAACATTGCCTTCATCGTCTTCAAAACGAATGGCGCGATATCGCTGCCCTTGTGTGGTGAACTCGGCGGCCAGAATATTACCGTCGGCAACTTTCTCTCCGTCGATATGATAATCCGTATGAATAATGTGGAAAGTGTCGCCTACTCGTATATCTTGCACAAAATCAATATCCCAGCCAAAAATTCGAATCATTTCCATGATTGTATTGTTGCTAAGCCCGGCCTCAAGTGCTGTTTCATAGAGGGAGGAACTTATCTCAGCTGAAACTGACTGTTCGATAGTTTGAAAAGATAGGTCGTTGAGTTCTGCCTCGGCAACGTTGTTTCCATCTAGTTCAACAATGAGCTCTTGTAAAGCGCTAACAGGGTAGCGAATTTCTCGAAGTACGCCGGCGTCGTCGATTCCAAATTCCAATGTCTTACCAATTGAAATTGAAACAAGCTGCTTGGCGGTCGGGTGTTTCGACACATTGTGGGGGATGGCAAGATCAAACCCTTGTTTACGAAAGATAGTGCCAAGCGATTCACCCTTCTTAATAGTGTGAGTGACAGACTTTAGAGTAACCGGCTCAATAGCCTTTTTATCAGAAAGCTCAGCGGATAGGGTGTTTGGTTCTAATGTTACAGCAAACGACATCACTTGGGCTTCTTGCGAGCCCATGGCTTGTTCGCTGACGGGCGTTGCGAAACCAGCTTCTTTCACCAATTCATTACTGGCGTCTTCTTTTATAGTCGCCGTGGTTGTATGAGTAATCCAGCTGCCAACTAGGATGACCATGCTGCCGAGCACCCAATGCCTCTTTTTAATCGGAGGTTTAGTGGTCTGCGAGTTGCCAGAAGAAGAATTGGATAAACGTTTGGATAGTTGTATTAGCTGGGTAAACAGCGGTAGCGAATAACTTGGCGGCATATTTGGGGGACGTCGTTATTGTTTTCGATTGTCTTCGCAATCTTTATATAGGATTTAAACGAAGCATTTTGCTTGTTTGCTGACAGTTTGGCAAATTAATAGCATTAAAAATCGGTTAAATTATTTGTTTGATTATTGCGCAGGAGACTAATTCTATTGTGTGTTCGCTCCAGTGCAGTTCTTATCTTGCTTTTGGAACCTGTTAATCGGCTTACTTGTAGCCCTTGTCATAGCGCTCTCAAGCGTTTAGTCTTGCGCCTTTAGACTATCCTGAGCCTGATGTGCGGCATTAAGCTCCAAATAATAAAATTACCGAGATTGTTGTGTCAGAAGAGCAGGTTCAAACACCGTCCCCAGTCATGCAGCAGCTACTTCGTGGCGCTGATGAAATTATCCCGCAAGCTGAGTTAGAAGCGAAGCTCGCGACCGGTAAGCCATTGGAAATTAAAGCTGGGTTTGACCCAACAGCGCCTGATCTTCATCTGGGCCATACGGTGCTCATTAACAAGCTGAGACAGTTCCAGCAGTTAGGGCATAACGTTACGTTTTTAATTGGTGATTTTACTGGTTTGATCGGTGACCCTACCGGTAAAAGCGCAACTCGTCCTCCACTAACGCCAGAAGAAATAAAGCAGAATGCGGTGACTTATCAAGACCAGGTGTTCAAGATACTGGACCCTGATATCACTAAGGTTCGTTTTAACTCTGAGTGGATGAGTAAAATGACTTCTGCTGACATGATTCGTTTGTCGGCGCAGTACACGGTGGCAAGAATGCTCGAGCGCGATGATTTTAGTAAGCGTTACGCGGCGCAACAATCGATTGCCATACATGAGTTTCTCTACCCTTTGGTGCAAGGTTACGACTCGGTTGCGCTTGAGTCGGACGTTGAGTTGGGCGGTACCGATCAGAAATTCAATTTGCTGGTTGGCCGTGAGATGCAGAAATCGTACGGTAAGCCCCAGCAAGCTATATTGACGGTGCCTATATTAGAAGGCTTAGATGGCGTACAGAAAATGTCGAAATCTTTGGGTAACTATATTGGCATCACAGATGAGCCTAACGAAATGTTCGGCAAACTGATGTCGGTGTCCGATGAGCTTATGTGGCGCTACTTTGAGCTATTGAGTTTTCGACCAGTTGAGGAGATTGAAAGCTTTCAGACTCAAATTCAAAATGGCACCAATCCGCGGGATATTAAGTTTCTATTATGCGAAGAAATCATTAGCCGGTTTCATGATTCTAGGGCTGCGGAATCCGCCAAACAAGATTTTATCCAACGGTTTCAAAAAAACGCGATTCCTGACGAAATGCCTGAGCACGCTATAGCTCTAGGAGAAGGCATGCCGATTGCTTCGTTGATTAAAGAAGCTCAGTTATGCCCGAGTACGTCAGAAGCCATGCGCATGGTTAAGCAGGGTGCTGTAAAAATAAACGGTGAGAAAGTGAGCGACCCGCGCATGATGATTCAGGAAAGCGAGCCGTTTGTTTTGCAAGTTGGTAAACGCAAGTTCGCGAGGATTAATCCTGAGCAATGACACCTAGCCACCTCTTTTTGATACTTTTCTTTGGATTGTTCGTTTCAACTCAAGCGCAAGCGCGCCTAGAAGTTTGCAATCAAAGTGATTTGGTACTGATGGTTGCGGTTGGTTACGATACCACTGAAGAGCGGACCGTTAGTGAGGGCTGGTGGAAACTCTACCCCGGTTACTGTGCCGTGCCGGTGGATGTGGCTTTTCTAAAGGGCAACTACTATGTTCATGCCGAATCGAACCCCAGATCGACCATGCCCGGTGATGCATTTACCTGGGGTGATGAAAAGCCCCTTTGTGTTGAGCTAGCCGATTTCAGGATGCCCAATGGCAATCAATGTCAGGACGACAACGTAGCGATCAAGTTCAACCAAGTTGGTAAGAATTG
>CALKRK010000140.1 GCA_937989675.1 uncultured Arenicella sp.
TACTCCAACCGCCCCTAAAAAAATGGATGCCGTTCGATCGAAGCCAGTTTTTGCACGTTGATATACACTTCGTGTTCGGCCAGTTGATAGCATGATAGCCACCAGTGCGTACCAAGAAAAATCGATTACAAAGGCTATTAGAGAAACCAATAGTGTCGTGTTAGCCGGAGGGTCCGCTGGTACGAACGCCGCGAAAATACCTGCGATCACCAAAGCCGTTTTAGGATTGCTGATTTGCGTTACCAAGCCCAGCAAAAAGGCCTGCCGCAGCGAACCCTTTTGCGACTCCGCCTCAGCGATTGTGCCTAAGGGTTCTTTCGCGCCACGCCAAATTTTGTATGCTAAAAATAGTAGGTAAGCACCGCCAATAAACTTGAAGATCAAATAGGCACTGGGCACTTTTTCAATCAAGGTGGTAATACCAAAACTAGCCATCACCGCAAACACCGCAACGCCTATGCCAGTACCTAGGGCTGTGGCAACTCCATGCGCTCTGGATTTCGATAAGGAATTTTGAGCAACAATAAGAAAGCTTGGACCAGGGCTCATTGCCCCGACCAACAAAATACCGGCGATAGCGGCCAAAAAAGAATACTCATTCATGAGTGTCAGTCTATCGGTATTAGTGGAATCGTAAAAGCATCTTCGCTAAGATTTGAAGGATTCGCCTGTTACTTCGACCACCGTCATATAAAAGTTAGTCGCCAAATGTCTAAAGCCGCTCGCATCACCATTTACCTGATTGTCTTATTAGCGCCTTACTTCTTTCGAAACAATGATTTGCCTTAATCGAGCCGGTGAATACCGACAAACTCCGTTACGTCATCAATTAATTCAATAACCGGCTGAGGGGTGATCTTGTTGTAAAGCTCACGATAGCGCTCACTGCCAATTTCAAGATTTTGATGGATACGCGCCTTTTCTTCAGAGGAACTGTCCACCAAATCATCCCACTCGACACCTTGATGGTGCCGAGAATTAGCCGGTAGCCATTCCGATTTTTTAGCGCTGGGCGAAAAGATAGACACACTCGGCACCCCTACAGCGTGCGCTATATGCCGCGGGCCACCTTCGTTGCCAATGTACAAATCGCAGTTTGCGAATAAGGCCGCGAGGTCCATCAGGTTTCGAGTTTCTATTTCGCAGTAAACATCGCTATTGTTTTCAAGTTGGGCTACAAATGCACGCACTTCTTCTCGTTCTCTATCGCTGCCTGCGTTCAGAACTATTTGTGCGTTAAAGGTGGCCATACAATAGCTAACCACTTCTTCTAAATAGTCCATGCGCCATTTCTTGAAATCCAACTTAGCGGTTACAGAAAAAGCGAACACTGGCCGAGTAAAATCGACGCCTGAACGGCTCATTTCCCGGTGGTAGTGCGCTCGGCGGCGCTCAGGCGCATTGATCACCATCTGATCATGCCGCTTAACATCAAAGCCCATGCCGGATAACGGTTCTAAGAGCTTTAAACGTTCTTCGATTTTGTTACCAATTACAGGCGTTGCATCAACGCGATGAGTGTAGAAAAAACCACGGCGACGTTTCTTGCGCCCGATACAAATCGCATGCTTTCTCGCCAACAAAGATATGAGTTCACTTTTAGAGGTCGACTGCGCATCAACCACAAGATCGTATTTCTCAGAGGTTATCTTGCGAATTGCTCGCCAATACTTAATCGGGTTCTTGCGCTGTTCATTGTTTAAGGTAATAACTCGGTCAACATAAGGGTGTTCGGCAAACAAGTCCGCACTGGTTTCTTGCATTAAGAAGTCAACGCGCGCCTTTGGAAAGGTCTGTTTAAGCGTGTTACATAGCACCGATGTTAATACCACATCGCCAATAAATTTAAAGCGGATGACAAGTATTTTTGCGGTTTCGGCTCCGGGTACAGCCAGAGGCGATGTTTCGTGGTTATAGGCGTTCATTGGTAGCTTGGTCTAATCAGCTAAACCTGTGCATCATGCTCACACAATATTGCAAAAGCATGACAGAGGTGACAATTTGAATATACTCGTTTTTCCAAAGGTTCATTGTTTTTCTTACACTTGATTCATTCGCTGGTAAGAACTGGTTAGTAGTTTGAACACTCAAAAAAACATTTTCTGTGATTATAGCAATGATCTCCTGCTGAGCACATGCTACACTCGCGCAGCCTCAAATGAGGCACCCAGGGGGCGGCTGAACCTGATCAGCCTGAGATTTGCCTAGAGGCATAAACCCCATGAACCTGATCCGGTTAACACCGGCGTAGGGATGGGATTTTTATCGCACCATTCTCGCCTGCCGGGTCTCATCACTTTTTACTGAAGAGACCAAAATGAAAAAGTATCTTTTTGCCAACATTTTCTTGGCTGCATCACTCACCAGCTCATTATCCATTGCAGCTGAACCACTTGAACAAATCACCGTTACGGCTGAACTTATCGAGCAAAGCATTCTGGAGCTGCCCAATAGTGTCACGGTTATCGACCAAGATACGCTGGAAAAACGCAATGCTCAACACCTCGAGGACGTACTAAACTTGGCGCCTAACGTGAACTTTGCCACCGGCGCATCTCGCGGGCGTTTTATTCAAATTCGCGGCATTGGTGAACGAAGCGAATTTCAAGACCCTATCAATAATTCTGTCGGCGTTGTCATCGACGGTATTGACTTCACCGGTATCTCTACCGCTGCCAGTACCTTAGATGTTGAGCAAATTGAAGTGCTACGAGGCCCGCAAGGCACTCTCTTCGGAGCAAATGCACTGGCCGGTTTGATTAATATAGTTTCTAACAAACCTTCTGATCGTTTCTTAACCAAGCTAAGCGCTGGCGTAGAAGATTTTGGTGGCTTGGAATGGAGTGGCGTTGTCAGTGGCCCTACGTCCAATACCGCAGGCTACCGCTTAGCCGTGAAACATTACGAAAGTAACGGCTTTACTGAAGACGTTTTCTTGGGCCGCGACGACACCAACAATATCGACGAGACAACCGCACGAGCGCGTTATACCGCGCAGCTTAGTGACGATCTGGACGTGGATCTGACTCTATTTTTAGCCGACATCGATAACGGCTACGATGCCTTTAGCCTAGACAACTCGCGACAAACGTATTCAGATCAACCCGGCTTCGACAAGCAGGAAACCACAGCAGGTTCGGTCAAAGCGGCTTATCAACTCAATGATTCAGTTAAACTTGAAGGAACACTCAGTTTGGCGGCATCAGACTTGGACTACGCCTACGACGAAGACTGGAGTCATACCGGCATTTGCGACGGCACCGCTTGTGATAGTGCGCTTTTTGGTTTTGATTGGTTTTACTCTTCGTTCGACCGCTATCAGCGCAATAACGATAACACCAGTTTGGATTTGCGCGTTTCTTCGCAGGGTGACGGCTCAACTTGGGTAGTCGGCGCTTATTATCGAGATCAGAGCATCGATTTGCTACGCGAATACACCTTCAACACTGCGGACTTTACTAGCAACTTAGACACTAAAAACACCGCACTGTATGGGCAAATCGAGTTTAACCTAAATGATCAATGGTCAATCACTAGCGGATTGCGCGTAGAAAAACGCGATGTTGACTACACAGACAGTACCAACGCTGTTGCTTCGCCAGATGAAAATTTGTGGGGCGGGCGAGTAGCGCTTGAATACAGCGCCGACAACGGTGCACTTATCTATGGCTTAGTTTCACGCGGTTATAAACCAGGTGGCTTCAATCTGGATGGCAGCATTTCTGCGGCGCAGCGAGAATTTGAAACAGAAACCATGTTGAACTACGAACTTGGTATTAAAAATGCTTATTTAGATGGCACACTGCAAGTTCAGGCCTCGCTGTTCTATCAAGACCGCGATGATATTCAAACCAGGCAGTCTATCGTGCGCTCGATTGCGACAGACGAACTCGGTGGACCATGCCCATGCGGGTTTACCGATTTCACTGCGAACGCCGCCAGCGGTTCAAATAGTGGTGTCGAGCTGGAACTGTACTGGTCAGCTAGTGAACGAGCTTCGCTGTTTGCAAGCCTCGGTTTATTAGACACCGAGTTCGATGAGCTGCTTACCTTTGATCATGTTAACGCCGATCGCGATAATGGCATCCCATTTAACCTCGCTGGCCGTGAGCAAGCACACGCACCTGGCTATCAATGGGTTATCGGTGGGGAGTTCTCGCTTACTGATCGTTTAAGCTTGAGCGGATCAATAGAAGCTAAAGACGACTTCTTTTTCTCTGATCGTCATGAGGAACGTTCTGACGCCTATGAACTGCTTAACTTAGAGTTGGCGTATCAAGCTGAGAATTGGAAAGTGGCGCTGTACGGTAGAAACTTAACCGACGAGTTAGTCAAAACCCGCGGCTTCGGAAGTTTCGGCAATGACCCTCGTAAGTTTTATGTAACCGAGCCATACAATCAGTTTGGCGCGCCTCGCGTAGTGGGCGTTCGTGCCAGCGTGGAATTTTAAAGCCTACATAGTCCGGCTCCTGCAACGGAATATCATCACCATTGCAGGGGCCTTTCAGACATGGCAACCTTAGAGAACCTCTGATTTAGTCATTTCGGTAAGCACCCATGAACCTCTCTGTTGAAATCAGCATGTATCCTTTGCAGGATAACTACAAAGCCAAAATCAAAGACTTTTTGGATCACATTAATCAACAAGCCGCTGACGTAGAAATACGCACATCGAACATGAGCACACGTCTGTTCGGGGAATACGACGCCGTCACAGCCTTATTAAATCAAGCCATGCAACACTCCATGAAAACCCATGGAAAGATCGTTTTTGTCTGCAAGTATTTAGAAGGCGATGCGCGAGAATTACGGGGCTATGAATAGCTCATCGCTAAACATTTAGCCTTTCCAAAATTTCACAACATGGAACAAATCTTAACTGCCTTACAAGCCACTAGTACTTTGGAATTAGTTTCGGTTGCGTTTGGGCTCGCGTATGTGATCCTTGCTGCGCGAGAGAATATCTGGTGCTGGCCAGCGGCCTTTGTGGGCACTGGCACCGCTATATTTTTATTCTGGGACGTGAGTTTGGTGATGGAGTCTGCCCTCAATGTTTATTATTTAGCCATGGCCGTATTTGGCTGGTGGCAATGGCGACACGGAGGCGAATCGCGCTCCAAATTGACCATTCAAACCTGGGGCTTACATCAACACTGTTTGACGTTGGCAGCAATCGCTGGTCTTACGGCGGTGTCCGGCTTTTTATTGTCGAAACACACAAGTGCCGCGTTACCTTACGTCGACTCTTTTACCACTTGGTCTGCCGTTATTACTACTTGGATGGTCGCCCGAAAGATACTCGAGAACTGGCTGTACTGGATCGTCATCAACGCCGTGTCCGTCTGGTTGTTTATTCAGAAGCAGCTCTACCTCTATGCCGCTTTGTTCGTGCTTTACACCATAATCGCGGTGTTTGGATACCTTTATTGGAAACGCAATCTGCAGCATGTTAAACAAGCGGCTTAAAGAATGGCGCCTATGGGGCTTAACGGAAGAACCCAGGTTGGTGAAAACATTCACGGCCGGCAAGAACCATCACACCGCACTTATCCGCTCGAAACAAAAGCACTACGTTCTGAAAGTATTTGAACATTCGTTCGAACAAGCAATAAACGCACAACGCTGGGCAGCTAAACACCGCCTGGCACCAGACGTGATTTATGCAGAAGGCTCGCTCGCGCTTATGGACTATATTGAGAGCAACGACAATACAAATGATTTCGACAGTCTAGCGGCGGCATTAGGTACGCTGCATACGGCCTCACCGCCCGAGCTTGAACCTTTCAATTTAATGGAGTTTTGCGAGGGCTATCTTAAAAGCGCGCCACAGCAGTATCACGCTGACCATATAACTTTGCAGCCCGCGCTCGACGTTTTTCTAAACGACTCAACACCGTGGGTAGCTTGCCACAATGATCTAGTGCGAGAAAACTGCTTATTCGGTTCGCAACGAGCTTGGTTTATTGACTGGGAATACGCCATGCTGCATAACCCTTGGTTCGATCTTGCGGCGATCATTTTGTATTTCGACTTAACAAATACGCAGGCTAAATCCTTTTTGGAACACTACCAAGAGGGTTGGGGGGAATACGTTGGCCAGCCTATCTTTTTTGCGTCGCAGCTAGCACTGCTTTGGGGTGACCTGCTCTGGCACATCGACAAATTTGGCCCGCATTACCGACACCAACACGAGCATCGATTCGATAAGCTTCAAGCCTTGGCCGCAGTGCTTACTAGCTAGCTACTAACAATTTGTAGGACTACCGGCGTAAGCGTAGCAACCCTTCCTGAGAAGTTGACGCCACCAAAGTGCCATCTTGCGAATAAATGCGCCCAAAGGCTAAGCCTCGCCCATTGCCGGTAGATTGCGCTCGGCACTCATAAAACAACCAGTCGTCAGCGCGAAACGGGCGATGAAACCAAATTGCATGATCAATCGTTGCCAAGAGTACTTTTTTATTCCTATCTTCTAATCGTGGCGCATTCAAATCGTGCGGTTCGATAGTGGCTTGTAAGGGCCCCATGTCTGAAATATACGCCAACACGGTATGATGTGTTTGCAAATCATTCGGTAACGCTTCTCTGGTTTTAAACCAATACTGAGTCGTGGCCTCACGGCCAATTCGTTCACGAGGTACGTGCAACACATCTAAAAATCCAGCCTGAAAGTTGTGCTCGTCGTTCTGAGGTTCTCGTAAGGCGTCGTGTAATACATCTAGAGGCGGCACCCAATCGCGAGAATATTCCAAACCCTCTTCGGGCTTTTGAAAC
>CALKRK010000141.1 GCA_937989675.1 uncultured Arenicella sp.
TTGTGCCTTTTAAGGGCTTAAAGAGGTTATTTTGAACTCAAGCGTTCGAGTATATTTGGTTGGCGGTGCGGTACGCGATCGCTTGCTTGACCTGCCGGTTAAAGATCGAGATTGGGTGGTGGTCGGTGCTACTCCTCAAACCATGGTTGATCAAGGCTACCAACCAGTGGGCAAAGACTTTCCGGTCTTTATCAATCGTAGTACGGGTGAAGAATACGCGCTTGCGAGAACCGAACGAAAAACCGCCAAAGGCTATCAAGGTTTTCAGTTTAATGCTTCGCCGGAAATCACCTTAGAGCAAGACCTCGCCCGTCGAGACCTAACCATCAACGCGATGGCCGAAGACGAGGCTGGGAATCTTATTGACCCTTATAATGGGCAAGCCGATTTGGCCGAAGGTGTGTTGCGCCATGTCTCAGATGCGTTTCTAGAAGACCCTGTTCGAGTATTGCGAGCCGCGCGTTTTGCAGCACGCTTTGGTTTTACCATTGCGCCCGAGACTCAAGCATTGATGAGCGAGATGGTGAACAATGGTGAGGTAGATGCCTTGGTGCCTGAGCGGGTATGGGCCGAAATGCGTAAAGCGTTGGCCACTGATGCACCACAGATTTTCTTTCAAGTGCTTAGGGATTGTGGAGCCTTAGCGCGCGTGTTGCCTGAGATCGATGATTTGTTTGGTGTGCCGCAGACGGCAAAGTATCACCCAGAAATCGACAGCGGAATTCACACTCTTATGGTGATAGAGCAAGCCGCCAAGTTAAGCGATGATACAGTTACCCGCTTCGCTGCGTTGGTGCACGACTTAGGTAAAGCCACTACACCGAAAGAGGAGCTTCCTTCGCACAAAGGGCATGAAGCGCGTGGCTTGCCCCTTATTCGTGATTTATGTGAGCGGTTGCGAGTGCCAAAAAAATATCAAGCCCTTGCTCTTGCGGTATCTGAGTATCACCTTCATATGCACAAAATGTTTGAGCTTCAACCAAAGACAGTACTAAAAATGCTCGAGAAAACTCGGAGCTTGATGGATGATGAGCGAGCGCAGCAAGTAGCCGATTGTTGCTTGGCCGATGCAAGAGGCCGTACCGGGTTTGAAGATCGGTCGTATCATCAAGCGAAATTGTTTTTGCGTTTCCAGCAAGCGGCGAAAGCGGTAAATGGAGGCTTGATTGCGAAAGGCATGGACGACGGTGCGCAAATCCAACAAGCGATTCACCAAGCTCGTATTTTAGCGATACGAGCGGTTGATAAAAGTGATTTGAGCGTCGTTTGATAATTCGCAGAGCACAATTTGTCGTTATTTATTGTCTAGGAATGCGTTTAATGTAACGTATGAGTAATTTGCTTAAGATGCCGCCGATTTATAAGGCTTTGCGTCGAAAAGCGGTGTGATTGATATCAGTTACGACGTCGCAAAGTGTGTAAAGTGATGGCCTCTTTACACAACGAATATTCAGTCAAGGTATGCAGCTCTTTTATCAAACACATTCACCCTATGCGCGTAAGATATTGGTTCTTATCGATGAACTTGGCTTGCGTGAAAAAACGCTGGTTACCCATTACGAAACTAGCCCAACTAACCGTAACAACCAAGTGTTTGAGTTAAATCCACTCGGCAAGGTACCGATTTTAGTGCACGCTGGCGTAACGCTCTATGACTCGGCGGTCATTAGCCGATATCTCATGGATCGTTTTAGTGCTGACAGTGATTGTTCGTTGCCGAATTTTCAAGATTTGCAGCACGAGGCACTTGCTACGGGGATAGCCGATGCAGGTATTTTGGCCCGTTGGGAAATCGAGCGCCGACCTTTAGATAAACGTTACCAACCCTTTTTGGATGGGCAGTTACTTAAGCTAACTGAATCGTATGATTACCTTGAGAAAATCAGTTCAGAGGGGCATTCAGTGGCACGTTCTTTGGGTAATATCGCACTTGCTACTGCGTTGGAGTGGGTTGAGTTTGTTAAGTTGCCTAGCTTCCGTTTAGGGCGACCATCGCTTTCTAATTGGCTCGATCGCGTGACAGACAGCGAATCGTTTAGAACGACGCCCTATTCGGGAAACACTTCGGACTCGGCATAGCTTATTCTGGTTCACATATAGGTACGCTTAGCGTTTGTTTGTCTGACCCCATAACTACAGATGTTATATAGCTTTTTACATCTGGATTAGCTAAGAAAAGCTGTTCAGCAATGGCTTCAAAATGGCTTATATCGCGGGCGATCATAATGGCGAAGAAATCAGTCTGGCCAGTTACATAAAAGATTTGCTGAACGCAAGAATGTGCTTCCATTTGTGTGCGAAATCGTTGCAGTGTTTTGGCATCTTCTCGCTCCATAAATATCTGAACAACGAGTTGTAAGGTGTAGTCGGTCGCTCGTCTCTCTATAACTGCGATGTCTTGTTTGATGATGCCATCAGCGCGCAACCGCCTTAAGCGGCGCTGGACTGATGCCGTTGAGAGACCTATTTCTGAGCCCAGGCGTTCCGAGCTAAGACGATTGTCGCGTTGCACTAAATTCAATATCTGGCGGTCGAAATCGTCCAGTTTAAATTGATCCATTATTGACAGCTATGTGGCTAAGAGTGATTTGGCAATCAATTATACAAGATAGCTTCGTATTGAACGGAGCGGTAAACGAATGATATGACGGTATATTTATGACTGGTTTCTTTATTCTGTGGTTTAGCGCCATGTTTCCATTAGTATTCAGCCCAGGGCCCGCTAATATTGTATTTGCAGCCTCGGGCCTGTCCCAAGGAGTAAAACGATCGATTTCATTGTTGGTGGGAATTGATCTTATGTTTTTGATTAAGTCCTTCTTGATCGGCTTTGGTTTGGGTGAGGTGTTTGAGCGTTACCCAAACTCATTGTTTTATCTGCAACTAGCGGGTGCGATCTATCTGTGCTACCTAGCCTATAAATTCGCTAAGCCAGCAGAGGCAGCATTAGGGCGTAGCACTAGCCACTTTGGTTTTCGTGCGGGCATTATCCTGCAGCTATTTAACGCAAAAGGCTGGGTGTTAGTTGCTTTGATGTTCTCGCTGTTCTCAGCATCGGCCAATGAACTATGGGCTAGCCACTCTGTCTGGATACTTATTACAATGCTGGCATGCCTGAATGTATCGGTACATTTAATATGGATAATGATTGGTGCCAGTATTGGTCGGCTTACCAATGGAATAATGGGCGAAAAAATACAAAATATCGTGTACGCGCTTAGCTTGCTAGCCGTTGCATGTTGGCTGCTTTGGGACGCAGTTTTTACAGGATTAAGCTAACGGCGTAAACACTGAGTTGTCCAAGGCGTATTCGAAAGCGGCAAATTAACTGGGTTGCCATCTTGGGTATTGCCATAAGCTATGCCGGTGGTATTGCGAATTCGGTATGTCCAACAGTATTGGGGTGTGCCTGGAGGGCCGCGAGTCACAGTGTTGTCAATTACGGTGGCATTTTTGAAATCGGCTAGTGCTAGAAAATAACCGAGGAATTTGTTGCGGCGAATGTCCGCACCTTCAGCTCTATACATATACATGCCGCAGCCGTTGCACACGTTGTCATGTACATAAGTTATTTCAGGGTTGTTGTCGCGCCCACCCGAATATTGAATGTAGCCAAGTCGGCCATTAACCGAGCCGTTAAGCATGGTGATGGTGTTGTGCGCGATCACGTTATTGGTGCGCTCCCATGTCACGATGGGGCCGTCAATATAGCGTTCGCCTTCGGTGCCTTGTTCCATTACATTGTCGACGATGAATACATTTCTGCCAGTGCTGCTGACGATGTCTCCGCCACGATTGTGATGGAAATAGTTTTTGCGAATCAGGATGTCACGGTCAGTACGCCCATTGCCTTCTATGTCAATGCCGAATTGAGGGGATGTTCCGCGAATATGGTGAATTTCATTATGCTCGATTTTAATTCGCAAACTGCCCACAATGGAAATGCCTTGACGGCGATTGTTGGAGATATTGTTTCTGCGAATCGTAACGTCTTCGATTTCGGTTACTAACAACAAGCCATCGCCCGTTAGATTGCGGATATTCATGTTCTCGACCAGCACTTTTTTGGTGCCTCCCTGCAGGCAAATGCCGTGCCCTTCGTCGTGCGCGGTGCCGCCGCCGGCACGCGGTGTATAGATGTGCTCGTTCCTATCTCCAACAATGGTGCCACCGCGGATAATCACATTTTCCTTGCCATTAACCGCGATAACACAGTAGTTCCACTTATCGTTGGGGGCCATTTTTAGGATTGTGTTCGGGCTTAGCACCAGTTCCATTTCACTGTGTAGCTCGATACCTCTTTGGTAAATAGCGTTACCAAACTTACCAACTAAATACGTTCCGCCAGGGATGGTAATACGATTAAAACCTTTATCAATGGCGTCGTCTATTGCGGCTTGTAAGTTGTCGGTGGTTTTTACTGCTTGTGTGCCATTATTTGGAATGTCCCATTGCACAAGATCAATAGTAATCTCACTGGAGCTTGTTAACGACGGCAGTTTTACCTTAAATTCTATGGGTTTTGGCAGCTTCTTTACGCCCGCTAAAATTGCAGGCATAAAATCCATCATGCTGTCTTCTTCAAGGGCAGTGGCTTGTAATGCCACGCCCAAGCTAGCGGTTAAAGCGAATAGTAAGCTAGTAAGTTTCATATTCTGGGGGGATAACTTCCTGATTGTTCGTTTAATAATAAAGCCTTACGCGTGGTAGCGCCACTACCAATAGCTCTGACAATCCCCAAACTCGCAAAGGCTGACTACGTGATCTGCTTTCAGCGAGCTAATATTAATGGTGTTTGAGCATCATTGACTTGGTAAGTGCCGTTCTAAAAATTTAAGCATATTGCCGCCCATTATTTTTCTAATGTCGGGCTCAGAAAAACCGGCTTCGAGCATAGCGTGGGTTAGCGCAGCCAACTCGCTTGTATCAAACGCGGTGGTCACCGAGCCATCAAAATCAGAGCCGAGTGAAAGGTGGTCCACACCCACCAATTTTGCGCCGTATTGTATCGCTTCGACAACTTTCTTAGGGTGTGTGCCACACACAGCGCCATCCCAGTAACCTACCGCAATCAGCCCCCCTTTAGCGGCGATGCGTTGCATAAGCTCATCCGAGATATTGCGTGCCGTATCGCAATGGCCCTTAAAGCCAGTGTGGCTAATAACTAAGGGCTTGCTTGAAAGTCCTAAGACTTCTTCTACTACCTTTTCAGATGAATGGGATACATCCAGAACGATATCGCGTTTGTTTATTTCAGCGACTGCGGCGCGCCCAAAATCCGTTAGGCCACCCTGGCTTTGGCCGTGTAATGATGCGCCCAATTTGTTGTCGAAAAAATGTTGTAAGCTCATCATGCGAAAACCGGCGTCATACAGTGTTTTTACATTCTCTAGTTTGCCGTCTAAAGCGTGCGAGCCTTCAGTACCGATTAAGCCACCGACCAGATTTGGTATGGATTGTTTGCGAGTTAAAAACTCGGCCAGTTCTGCCTGTGATCTAACGATCATTAAGTCATCAGGGTTTTCCTTCTCAAAAAGATGAAGGCGCTTTGCTTGGTAAAGTGCACGTTCCGTTAAGCTAGTCCAAGTCGCAATAGGCCACCGCTGCGCAATCGCGAGTTTTGTAATGTCGTCGGGCGCATCCGCGGAATTTTCATCGTAGTTCAAACCACTTGGAGATTTGGTAACCGTGGTGAACATTTGCAAGCTAACGTTACCGTCTTGAAGTCGTGGTATGTCAACATGCCCATAGTCATATCGATTGGCAATGTTGCGGCTCCACAGCAGAGTATCCGCATGCCAGTCTCCAATGGTGAGGCTACGATGAAGGTCCAGCGCTTTCTTGGAAACTATGTACGTATTATGCTCGATCACAGGGTTTAGTGACTCATCTACTCTAGATGGTGCAATTGCTAGAAATAGGACAACCCCCACAATAACGACAAGAAACACTGAAAGTAACAACTTTTTCATTAGCCAATAACTCGATAGAACGCAATCGCTAGTTAGTCTGCCACAAAACCTTGGTTGCCACTAATTTGTTACTTGCTGCGCACCTATCTGCTTGATTGTGCTTGCAAACTGGATTGGAATAAAACTTAATGTGAGTGTTATTATGAGCGTTAATTTTACATAGAGCGCTAGGGTCGTTGCTACTAGCGCTTTTTTTGATAGGCAAGGGAAAAGTGAACAATAAAGTTATTTTCGAAAAGATGGTTGCGGCTGGCTTTAATGACATTGTCGGTGGCGGTGACCCAGTGGATATCGGGCAAAGCAATATTGATGTTATGGATAACATGTTAGAGATCGTGCCTGGCATGAAGGTTCTCGATTTTGGTTGTGGCTGTGGGCGAGTGGCTTTGCCAATCTTAGAACGCATCGGAGACGCAGGTAGGCTGGTGGGGGTGGATATAATCCCCGAACTTATTCAGTTTTGCCAAGACGAAATCAAGGCGCTTCACCCCAATTCAGATTTCTATCAGCTCAATGCTAAAAACAGTCATTACAAGAAATGGACTAAAGATCAGTTAGCAGGCATAAATCAAATCGATGAGCTAAGTGAAATTCCTGAATCTGGATTTGATCTGATCTTCGCTTTTAGTGTGTTTACGCATCTAGGAATCGCCGACAGCAAAAAGTATTTGGAACAGTTGTCTAAGCTTCTAGGCCGAAATGGTAAACTGGTTATTAGCGCTCTATTCATCAATGAGTCTTCGCGTCGTGGGGTGCGTAATAACACGGCCAGCGTTCCATTTTCCCCAAGAAAAATTGAAAAACGCCGTGATGTTTATTTTTGCACAGTACGGGATAAGCTTGGGGGCGTAGGGTACCGGGAAGAGTCATTTATAGAAATGGCGGCTGGTGCCGGCCTTGAGCCATCTCGGATCTATTATGGTGAATGGCCGGGGCGAGTTGGGCGGTTGTGTGGTCATGATGTGATTGTATTAGAGCGCGGCATTCCGGATTTGCCGAAGGATTTTGATGCCAAAGCTTATGTGGCCAATTATAAAGACTTGGATTGGGACGCCGCGACTGAAGAGGGCCGAGCACGTGCTGAAAGACACTACGTCAGAAATGGATATTTTGAGGGTCGTAGATGGGACTAAATTTCGAGTGTTACTGAATTCGAAATGTGTTTGAGTGAGCTGGGTTTGCGCAGTTAGTTAGAGGGATACTTTTGGAGCGGTAAAATGTGGATTCAGAATGACTCATACCAATAGAGGACAAATTCTAAGGCTAAAAAGACATCGATCGATTGGTATCAAGTGGCTTCGTCCAACGTTGTTGTTTGTGGTGCTGATTTGGCCGCTTTATGTGCAAACTCAAAGCATCGATACGCAAGCCGACACATCACGATTATCGAATGTTGCTGCGATGCAACCGATCACATCTCTAATCTTGCTAAGCGATCAGCCAACACCAACTAGTGTAGAGCTCGCGCCGTATATATTAACTGACCTCATGAACATTCCGGTTGTGCAAACTGCCGATGAATACGTTAACGGTCGCTTCCCTGGGCGCAATGCGCCTGCTGTGATGGTACTCACCTTGCTCGCGCGCAATAATCCGGCCTTAAAAGACAGTAACGGAAACAGTATCAAAGACCGGGCCGTAGAGCATTTGCGCGCGTTAATGAATGTCTACAACCCCACTTTTGTGGGTGGCCATGTTTCTTGGGGCAATATGTATTTTCCGATCGCGCTTGGTGTTGCTCGGAACACGCCTAGCATATGGTCTCAATTCAGTGCTGCGCAAAAGTTTCGCGCCACGTTGATGATGAAGCAAGCTCTTTATACTGCGAATATCTTTCTAAATACAAATTCTGAATTAGATGATCGCTCAGTGGTGTTGGTGGATATGAACTTAAATGGTTCAGGTTCATTGCCCAACCAAAGTGCGTCCTTTCACGCGTATGCAATTGGTGCCTATTTGTATTTCGGTGGCACAAAAAAAATGAACAAAGAATTGGCCGCTTATGACCCAGCTACGTTTCAAGAGCAACTTGGCGATGTGGGTTACAGTGATATGGCAGCTCTATACGATAACTCAGAACTACTCCAATTGTATGCAGGAGAGAAGCTAAGCCCACGCGTGTACCCGGATCCATTAGGTGTGCGTAAGCCTCTGAACTATCTCAACACTAACTCGTTAAACGATTCCGCAGATGGTTTCGAACATCCGTATTTTACATCTGAACCTTTGCCCGCGACACCTCCGCGTATTTTTCAACGCTGGGGACACGAGTTCGCAGTTGCCTCGGCCCCAAAATCGAACGTTGGCCCGGCTAAAAATGGTGAGTGCGACAATCAAGACTTAGGGTTAGCAAATACCTCACTCAAATTGCCATACGAGAGCACTCCCTCGGCTAAAGGCATGTTGTATGAATTTAACGTGCGCTCCTCTACCAGTGGGCCCCACACCCGAAGCTCTTGGGATTACTCATCTTGGGGCATGCAACAATACATGTTTATGTTTGCGGCCGTTACTATGACCGGTTACTGGAATCTAGAAACTGAGATCGATAAGGAAATTTGGCAGCGAGCAAAACGTGCGGTGGAAATTTACCGCTTTATTGGCGAACACAAGTGGGTCAGTAGTTCAGGGCCGCCCCAGCAAATTTGCACCAGCGATCATGATGATGCCTATTGGGTATATGGTGGCGCGCATTGGGCACAAGAGCTGATGGATGTGATTTTGTTTGACCCACACTATGTACCGCCATCGCGGCCGCTAGTTCAATAGAATCGATTTCACTTACCGAAATAAGTATTCTACTTTGTAGAGAGTGTAACTATGTATAACGCGATCACCAATTAATACGCTCTATTTTTCATGATCTGAATCATCGGGGAGGGCTAGCGCGTCTAATTTGGTGGTATCAAACTGGATCACTTTCGGCTCTAACTCTGGCATAGACTTATTAGCCTTGTTTGATAAGGTATTAAACCTGTCGACCTTACCTTGCATGCCCGCTAATGAGGTTACGGTATCATTGAAATGAGTGCTCGCGGTATTTAGGGTTTTGCCGAGTTTGCCGAGGCGCTCGGATACCAAAACAACCGAGTTAAACAAATCATTGGCTTTCTCGCCAAGTTGCCTTGCTTCTTTATTACTGCGATCAAGCATCCAAAGGTTGGCTACCGTGCGTAGAATTGGAATCAAGGTGGTATGCGATACCAAGATAATGTTTTTGTTGTAGCCAAAGCTAAACAACTCTCTGTCGTGCTTCATGGCCTCGATATAAGCGGGTTCAATGGGCATAAACATCAACACAAAATCGGGGCTGTGCAGCGCGTTTAAATTGGTGTATTCCTTTGATGCTAAATCGTTAATGTGTGCTCTAACAGCGGCCACATGGCCTTTCATAGCGATTGTGTATTGCTCTTGTGATTGCTCGCTGCTAGCGCGTTCATAGGCATTTAGTGATACTTTGCTATCGATAATGATGCACTTATCGCCCGGCAATTTAATCAAATAATCGGTTTGCTTGCGGCGGCCATCGTCGTCCGTGAAGGCGTTTTGCTTTTCATAGTGGTCGTGCTCGACTAAGCCGCTCATCTCTAAAGTGCGCTCCAGTTGCGCTTCGCCCCACGCCCCGCGTGATTGCGAATCGCCCTTTAAGGCGGTGGTTAGGTTGCTGGCTTCGTCGCGCATTTTGATGCCCATGTTCATGACATTCTCGATTTCGGCTTTTAGATTGGTATTACCTTTGATCGATTCGTCGTGCACCTCGTTAACACGTTTTTGGAAACCTTCAATTTGTTCTTGCAAAGGTTTGAGTAGTGCGCCAACGCCTTCTTTGTTTTGCTCGGTTAACATGGCTTGACGTTCTTTGATGATCTCCTCGGAGACCACCTTGAACTCATTTTTCAGTTCGCGCTTTTGTTGATCGAACTGGGCTTTCAATTCTTCTAGTTTCGCTTGTTCAGCATGTAGTCGCTCTGTTTGCTTGCCGATATCAGTTTCAAGCCGAGAAATCTTTCGTTGATTGTTTTCATGCATCTCGCGCAGGCCAAGGCGTTCATTTTCATTTTGCTCGAGCTGCCGTGATTTCTCGTCGCGGCTGCTCTTGAGTTCGGCAGACTGAGCAATCAATCCCGTGATCTGTTCACTATTGTGCGCTACCTGATTCCCCAGCTGTTGATTGGCATCTTCAAGCTGCTCTATTTTTTGTCGATTGGTTGCGCGATCAATCGACAAAGATTCCCGCTCTTCGTTAAGTTCGGCAATTTTGCGGCGAGAACGAAGTGCAGCAACACCTAGAACAATCAGCGCAAGCAGCATCGAGGCAACCAGCCAGTAAAGCGGTAATAACTGGTTCAGCCAAAGGGTGAAATCGTCTAGCAGCGGTTGCATGGTGTCTAGCAAGTGTCTTCCGTAGTTTGTTGTCTATATGAACTTGACTAAATGTTTACCAAATAAGGTCATCTGGTATTTGATAGTCAGCGTATGGGTCGTCGGCCTTTGGCGAGTCATCTTTACGTTCAGTGTTTTTGATCACACGGTGTGATTCGCGCTTGGCAACTTGTTCGGCCACTTTATTAGGTACGATCTCAAACAATTCGCCGTCCATCACGATGATGGTAAGCTGGTCTTTGCTGAGCTGTTTGTGCTGTTCCTCAGTGACATAAATGGTTTTGACCTTCTTCTTATAGGTGAAGTTGTAACTGGTCTCGCCTTCTTTGCGATCAAGCTTACTGCCATCAACAAGTTGTTTGATTTGCGCGTAACGCGCTTTCTTCTCGGCTTCGGCTTGGCGCTGCTCATTTAGGCGCTTATCTTTCTTTGCTTTGTCCAACATAGCTCGCTGCGCACGCATGGTACTTTCGCTGGCTTTGTTACGCTTCTTTTTTGGTGCCGTTGGTGCCTTCTTTTTTGGCTTCTTCTTGACCTCGTTTTTCTTAACGAGGCCGGCTTTGAGCAGTTGGTCTTTTAGTGAGGTACTCATGGGATTTATGGGTTCTGGATTAGATTTTGAAGTTCGTTAAAATCGAATTCATAACGTTGGAAACAAAAGTGGCAGTCAATAATCAAACTTTGATTGCCTTCAGCCTTCTGTTCTTGGATTAACTGTTGCACATCAGCTTCGCCTAAAGCTTGAACGGCTTCAAGTGATTTTTGTGCGGAACAAAGGCAGCCAAATTCTACCTTGTGTACGTCAAATACTCGGCAAGACTCTTCATGAAAAATGCGCGTCAATAATTCGTCTGAAGATAAACTCAACGCTTCTTGTTCTGTTAGCGTATTCAATAGCGTGGTTAATCGAACAAAATGCTCGCTGGTCAGCGCAGGGTCTTTAACTTTTTCTGATGGTAGAGCATGTAATGCTATTCCAAGGGCTGAATCCTTTGTCGAGTGGAATGAGAATTGGCTAGGCAGCTGCTCTGAGCGTTGAAAATAGTCGGCCAAGCATTGCTCAAGAGATTCATGTTCGATTGGCACGATACTTTGATAGCGTTCGCCTTCTTCCGGCGAGATGGTAATGGCTAACACGGCACCATCGCCAAAACTGTTGAGTAATATTGGATCATTTGGAGCAAGTGCCTCTTGGTCGTATTCGGCGATGGCGCGCACGCGTCGGTCGGCCATACAATCCGCCATAAGCAAACTGATAGCACCGTTGGTACGCAGTTGAATGGTCAGGCTGCCGTTTATCTTTACTGAGTCCCGTAGCAATGTTGCGGCTAGTGCAAATTGGTTTAGTACCTGAGCAAGGTTATCAGGATAGTGGTGTGTGGCTTGGATTGCGGCGATGGTTTCGTCAAGGCGAACCACGCAACCTCGTGCGTCTAGTTCGTCAAATACAAAGCGTTGTCGATAGTCAGTTTGAGTCATCAGATATAACTGGAATCAGGTAATTAATATAACGATTGCGATGCTTAACAGCACTCGGTAAATCACAAAAGGCAGCATGCCAACTTGCTGCACAAAGTGCATAAAGAGCCGCATGCAAAGAAAAGCGGTGATCGCCGAAACTGCCACACCGACCGTGATTAAATCCCAGGCCACGGTTGTTGATTGGGAAACAAGTTCATTTGCCTTAAGCAAGCCGGGTAACGCGATTGCCGGTACGGCCATTAAAAAGGAAAAGCGTGCGGCCGCCACTCGGCTATACCCTAAGGCAAGCAATGCAGTCATGGTAACGCCAGATCTAGATGTGCCTGGTATCAACGCCAATGCCTGAGCGGCACCAACGCTAAGTGTGTCACGCCATGTTAATGATTCTACTGGTTTTATGTTGGTGTCCCCCGATCTGTCAGCCCAACCGAGCAACAGCCCGAATACTAATGTAGTGATGGCGATTACCCAGGCTGAACGGAGATTGGCTTCAATAAAGTCACCAGCTAATAAGCCAACCAAGCCAACAGGAATGGTGGCGAGAACAACAAGCCAACCAAGTTTTCCGTGACTATCCCAACTAAGCCCTTTCCAGCCAGCGAACCAAGACGGTACCACCTGTTTTACTTCCTTTTTCAAAAAAGCCACGACGGCTAACAGCGTGCCAACATGCACAGCAACGTCGAATGCTAAACCTTGGTCCTCCCAGCCGAGCAATTCGGGCACCAAAATAAGGTGCGCAGAACTCGAGATTGGTAGAAATTCGGTTATGCCCTGCACCAATGCGAGCACGACCGCTTGAAAGAAATCCATAATAGATAGACGGTGACGGTTAATGCGTTATAGTAAGTTTTTACACTCTACTTTGCATCCTAAGTTTGCAACTAAAATGACGTTCAGCGCGAAAACTATTCTGATTACCGGTGGAGCCAAGCGCATTGGTCGCCAGATGGCAATCACCTTGCATAATGCAGGCCATAATATTGTTGTGCATTATAGGTCCTCGTCCGGCGCGGCTGATGAATTGGTTCGAAATCTTAACGATCAGCGTGCCGAGAGTGCCACCGCGGTTCAGGGCGATCTGCTGGATTTGAGTTGTATTCCTGGATTGATTCAACATTGCGTTGACGCGTTTGGACACCTGGACGTGGTGATTAATAACGCGTCAACGTTTTACCCCACACCGATTGAGCTGATTGAAGATGACTTTTGGAAGGACCTGATTGGCAGTAACCTAAAAGCTCCGGCTTTTATTGTCAAAGAGGCTGCCAAACATCTGCGAGAGAGCAACGGCTGCATTATCAATATTGTGGATATTCACGCGCGCAATCCAATGGCGAATCACCCGATCTATTGTTCGGCAAAGGCCGGATTAGAAATGCTGACTAAATCCCTGGCAAGAGACTTGGCCCCTCAAGTGCGAGTTAACGCCATTGCCCCAGGCGCGATTCTTTGGCCAGAGAAAGATGAAGGTATGGCAACTCAGAAAGAAGTGCTCGAAAAAATACCGATGGGCCGCATGGGTCAGCCAGAGGATGTTGCCAAGTTGGTACGTTTTCTTATCGATGAAGCGGATTACATCACTGGCCAGATTATTGCCGTCGACGGTGGGCGCTCTGTAATGATTTAGTCGGGCCGCTTACCACGCTCAATGATAACTCCAACGTTTTTGACGTCTTTGACGGCAGAGCCTTTATCAATTCGAATTTTCACCCATGGCGTATCAAATTCATTAAGGATTAGTGCTGCGATGCGTTCAGCCAGCGTTTCGATAAGCTGATGGTTATTTTCCTTGGCGTAACTCTGCGCACGTTGTGAGATCGCTTGATAATCGAGTGCGTCGCTTAGGTCGTCACTCGCGGCAGCGTTTGTAATATCGGCGGCCACGTCGATGTCCAGCACCAAGGTTTGAGTAATGGCTTTTTCCCATTCCCATACTCCGATGGTGCAAGGGCACTTAATGCCATGTATATAAATAGTATCCAATGTTCTAGAAACGTTTTTTTAAGACTTTGCGTTGTTTTTTTGTGACCTCTGTAACTCTAACACAGTACAATTGGCGCCACACTAATTGCCTCTCTAACCTCGATGATATCTGCAATTCCCGCTTTTCTTTGGCCTGTGCTGGGTTATCTATTTGGTTCGATCTCCAGTGCGGTGATCGTTTCCAAGCTGTTTAGGCTTGATGACCCCCGTAAGGTAGGCAGCGGCAACCCTGGTGCAACCAACGTTCTGCGCTCAGGAAGTAAAGCCGCCGCAGTAGTGACACTGATCGGTGATGTCTTAAAAGGTGTTTTGCCCGTATTGCTGGCGCAGTACGCCGGCGTGTCCAATGGCGTATTAGCGTTGGTGGCAATTGCCGCTTTTATGGGGCACTTGTTCCCAATTTTCTTTGGGTTTAAAGGGGGGAAGGGCGTTGCAACAGCGATTGGTGTTTATGCGGCCTTAGCTTGGCCGCTATTGGCTGTTTTTGCGAGTGCTTGGATCTTGACGGCTTTGCTCACACGATATTCGTCGCTGTCCGCTCTTGTGGCTAGTGCGGTTACTGGCGTAGCCAGTTTTGCGGTATTTAATCAGGCTCACGAATTGCAATTGATAGGGGCCGTTTTTTGGATCGTAGCGTTCACTTTTCAACGCCATCGAGAAAACATTGAGCGCCTGAAAAGTGGTTCAGAAGGAAAGATTGGTCAAAAAGTGAAAGATTAAGTAATGCCCGCTGATTGTTATGCAGCGGGTACCAGAAAAATTGCGACGGCGAAAACGCCAAGGATGATCACAGAAGCTAACAACGTATCCTTAAGGATTGGTTTCAGCTTTGCACGAAAACGCAGTTGATCAGCGGTTTGTTGCCACGTGTTTTGACTTTCCATTGCTTGTCCCTCCAATAAGACAAATTCCCTCGGATTATCCGATTGACAAGAATCCTAACGAATCGGCTTTGCTGAGTCTGTAGTCCTTTCGGACTAGGCTAATGCATAGCCGCCTTGACAAGCTGAATCTTTTATATAACCATATGGTTATGAATATGAGTGAGTTGGCCGCCAGTGAGTCGAGTTTAAACGCGATTTTTGCCGCGTTGGCGGACCCTACACGGCGCGCAATTTTGTCAAAACTGGCTGATGGAGAGGCGTCGGTTAATGAGTTAACCGCGCCTTTTGATATGAGCCAGCCAGCTATTTCGAAGCACCTAAAGGTGCTAGAAAGAGCGGGTTTGATTAGTCGTCATGCCAAGGAGCAACGGCGTTTAGCGCAGTTGCAAGCTGAACAGATGGCCACCGCCGTAGA
Source organism: uncultured Arenicella sp. (assembly GCA_937989675.1). Lineage (GTDB taxonomy): Bacteria > Pseudomonadota > Gammaproteobacteria > Arenicellales > Arenicellaceae > Arenicella. Next base: position 15,123 of record CALKRK010000141.1, read on the forward strand.
ATGGCTGGAGAACTTTCGAGTATTTTGGGAAACGAGCTTTGGTCAACTCGATCAACTGCTATTAAGTATGAAAAATGATAAGTCAAAGGAGTAAAACTAATGAGTGATCTGCCTGAATACCGCTTAGACCGAGAATTCAATGCGCCTGTTGAAATGGTTTGGCGTGCGTGGACAGAGCCTGAACTTTTATCACGCTGGTATGGCCCTGGTGTTGAAACCACAATCCACCAATTTGATTTGAAGCCTGGTGGTGTATGGTTGAACGAGATGAAATGGGGCGATAAATCAGACCGAAGCAAAATGGTGTTCAAAGAGGTTGTGGTCGAGCAAAAACTCGTTTGGCATCACTCATCTACTGATGAAGATTGGAATATAGTTTCTAACCCGATGATGCCGAATTGGCCTAAGGTATTGCTTGCAACCGTTTCGTTTACTTCTAACGACGAGAAAACTCAGGTCCGTTTAACAATGGTGCCGTTCGAAGCGAGTGAAGAAGAAGCCAATGCTTTCGCGCAAGCCATGGCCGGGATGGACAATGGATGGGGAAGTGGTTACAAAATTTTGGACGAGATTCTTGATCAGCTAAACGCTGAGCGCTAAGCCAATAACATGATGAGTTAGTAACTCGCTGCCAAGATGCCGCTTGCTACTAACTCTTTGGCTCTGCAAGACTAGTCTGGTGCGTTGTCCTTAATAGAAAGAGACAGGTGGATATCCGTGAGTGGGGTTTCTTGGTGTGCAGAATCAACCAGCGCCACCTTTAAAGTGTTACCTGTGTTCTTGCTCGATAACCGTAAAGACGGATTTCCATTTCGCTTGTGCTTGTCACCCCACGCCATCATCGCCAGCAGAGGGACTGCAAGCTCGCGGCCGGAATCAGTGAGCGCGTAAGAATAACGTGCGCGATTATTGGGCTCTTGATACTTTTCTCGGGTAAGAACACCGGCATCTAATAAGTGTTTAAGGCGTTTACTAAGGACGGCCTTGGGAATGATGATGTCTGCCTGTATATCAGCAAACCGCGTAACACCGTAAAAAATTTCGCGCAAAATCAGTAGCGACCATTTATCGCCAAATAGCTGCGCAGTAATGGCCATTCCGCAGTCATCAATGCTTATCGGCGCCTGTTGGATGTGTTTTCTTTCCATAAGCTAAGTTTGACATATGAACTTAGAGATGCCAAACTCAATCTGGGTTCACTAAACATACCTAGAGGTAATTATGTCACTGCTCGCTATTCTTATAGCCATTAAAATTATTGGTTCGATCTTTATCGTCACTATTCCATTTCTGTTGGGTACTAAGCACAAACTAGAAAGCGCGCTGTCTTTATCCGGAGATAGCTTAGGCTTCTTCAGGCTTTATGGATGGGCCGTCACGTCGTTGTTGATCAGTTACGGCTACGGGTTTATGGATGAGATAAACGGAGTGTTTCCGTATGGTGCGGTTGTTACCGGGATTTTTTCTAACTTGGGTGCGGCCTTCATATTGATCAGACACGCGAAATCTTCAACCATCAACACAGCGTTGACTCTGTTTTTTGGTGGAATTGGAGTATTGCTATGTATTGCTCTAGGCGCCGAAGTGTATGCGTAATACTTTTATCGCCAACGCCGCCTATCAAACCTTAGAGCGGGGTTAGTTTGACGCCAATCCAAACGCATTCCAACAGCGGTACGCCTCAGCTACGACTATGGCGTGCCGCTTGGCAAGTGCAACTTGATCAATGTCGTAACCGCCACCTATAACGGTTGCGATGGGGATGTGGTTAGCGATGGCCGTTTCAAGAACGAGTGCTTCGCGTTGGCGTATGCCCCGAATGCTGACGTTAAGTAGGCCTAGTGGGTCGTGTTCATAGATATCAACCCCCGCGTCATACAGTATTAGCTGTGGCTTGGTGCTGACGATGGCATGGTTTAGGGTTTCGCTTACGGCGTCTAGGTATGCTTTGTCTGAGGTGTCTGGCTGCAAAGAAACATCGATGTCACTGGTTTGCTTGCGAGCTGGAAAGTTCTTTTCGCAGTGAATTGAGCACGTGGTTATGCGAGGTTCATTGTTGAGTATGGTTGCGGTTCCATCGCCCTGATGAACATCGCAATCAAAAATGAGTACACGTTCGACTTTGCCCTGCCCAACAACAGTGAGAGCAGTCACCGCGAGATCATTCAGAACACAGTATCCAGAGCCAAAATCATGATGCGCATGATGTGTGCCGCCTGCTAAATGGCAAGCTAAACCGGTTTTCAGTGCTAGTTGAGCTGTAAGTAAGGTTCCGTTGGGAGAGACGAGTGATCGATTCACGAGGCCTTGCGACCAAGGCAATCCAAGTCTTCTCAGAGCTCGGGCGTCGAGATCTCCGGCTATAAAGCGGTGTAGATAGTCTGCGCAATGAGCTTGTTGAAGTACGTCTAGGCGTGCACGACCAGGGCGATACAGATTGCTATCGGTAGCGATATTTTCAGCGTGCAAAAATTCAAGTAAATACCGAAATTTTTGCATCGGAAAGCGATGTCTCGATGGAAAGTCATAGCTGTAAAGCGGGCTGTATACGATCGGGAGTAAAGAAGGCATAGTAGTACAGCGTGGTCAGCGTCATTACATTCTAATGTGATTTCTATTGGGTTTTGGCTAGCAAAGAGCCGAATGTCTCGAGTTGCTTCTCAGCAAACGATTGAAATATGGTTTTGCTGGACGCATCAAAGCTTACACCGGCCTCTGCGTGTATCTTTTTACCGGCGGTACTCAATTTGACTAGGCTGACGCGCGCGTCGCGCGCATTGCGTTCCTTTTCGACCAATCCGATTTTCTCCATCGGGTTTAGCAGCCGAGTAATACCTGAGGCGCTAAGGCCTACCGATTCCGCTAACTGAATTCGGCTCATGGTGAAGTTGGGCGCGGTACTTAGTTGATTAAGGACAGTGAATTCGGTCAAACCGAGTCCATGAATGGCGCTTAAAGAACGGTCGATGCGCTTATGTATATTGGCGCATATTGACAGTAGTTGGAGTGATGTTTGTGCTGCTTCTGATTTCATTGTTATGTTCTTCGTTGATGCTTGATTAGTCAATCATATATGCTTGTATTGGCTTTGTAAATAGGTTTGCTTGAAACGCGCAGAAACCTAGCTTGCTATACGTGTCAATTAGGATTAATCTTCCACATGAGGAAACACAATTTGTGAACGAGGAGAAGGGTTGATAACGTATAAGGCGTTGTCAGCATGACTAACCTTATGCTTGACCGAAATGGTCAGGGTCGCAATGAAAAACAATTTTTTAACATTTTTTACCCGCCTAATTTTCCTCGTTCTTTTTAGCAGCACGCTTGTGCAAGCATCCGACCAACAAAACCATGGTTTTACCGACGACCAGATTGCCGAGGGCGAGTGGTGGAATATCCCTTATCCAACCCGGTTTGACGCATCGACATTAAAACCGCAACAAATGCTCTCCATCAACGGTAACCAGCTGGTCGACTCAGACAACAAAGTCTTTACCTTAAAGGGCCTGAATATTGCTGATATAGACAAATTGGCTAGGCAAGGGCAATGGAAGAAGAGCTTATTCGATGAGGTGGCCGCTTGGGGCTCAAATGTCGTAAGAATTCCAATTCACCCGATGGCGTGGCGCGCGCGCGGTAAGCATTGGTATTTTCAAGAGTTGGATAATGCAGTTAAGTGGGCAAATGAGCACCAGATGTACCTCATTATCGATTGGCACTCAATCGGTAATCTAAAGACTGAGATGTTTCAGCACCCTATGTATTCCACTAACATTGCTGAGACATCGAATTTCTGGCGAGACATTGCATTCAGATACAAAGGCGTGCCGACAGTCGCTGTGTACGAGATCTTTAACGAACCAACAGATGACTTTATCGGCAATGGTAAGGGTTCGCTAGGCAAGATAAGCTGGGATGAATGGCGTGAACTTATGGAGTCGATGGTCGACATAGTCAAAGTATACAATGAACAAGCTATTCCGCTGATCGCTGGCTTTAATTGGGCATATGACTTGAGTGAGGTTATGGAAAAACCAATTCGACGAGAAGGTATCGCCTACGCCATACACCCTTATCCGCAAAAAGCCAAAGTCGCTGAAGAAAGTATTGATGCATTCAAACAAGCATGGCAAAAACAATGGGGGTATGTCGCTGAACGCTACCCGTTGATGGCGACCGAGCTTGGTTGGGTGAAAACAGGCGGCTACGGCGCTCACGTGCCGGTACTGCACGATAATGGTACTTACGGCCCGGCTATTGTTGAGTTCATGGCAGAAAGAAACATCTCTTGGGCGGCGTGGGTATTCGACCCCGAGTGGTCGCCGGTAATGATAAAAGATTGGGATTTCACCCCCTCCGAGCAAGGTGAGTTCTTTAAGAAGACTTTACTTGAAGATAATTTACCCAACGACGAATAGAAATAAATAGCAGTGGGGCTGGCGGTATTGTTAGATCAATGAACAATGTTGGCCCCCTTGCTATGAAACCTTCAAATTAATCGAGTTTAGCCTTTGTTTGAGCCGTTTTTAGGCCAAACTCTTGCAGGGCGAGCTTTTACGTTACCCTACTCTGCGTTATACTAAAACTCCTCTTATTAACGTTACACAGGTGGAAAATGAACAATACAAAGAAAGCCATTGTATTTGTCGATCATGGCATTGGTTCGCCTTCCGCTCACCTAGTGTTTCGTCACCGTTCCTGTTCGTAAAGCACCATATCGGATAGCGCACATAGCGCTTTACTAGGAAAGAGAGCTCATTCGTTCGTTTAGGTAATACCAGACCTAAAAAGCGATCAGTTCTTGGTCATGTTCAGATAGCGTTCTCCGGCGTTAGTCGAACCTAAAACCTCCCCTTTACAGATTTTGTGGGCATTAGCCCGCTGTCGCGACGTGATTGCGTCGCTTGAGGAATATAAATAATGAGAGTTTCATATCATAGAATCAACCGACGCATTAGTTGGTTAAAACACATCGTGGCGAGAAGCCTTTCGGAGAAACCACGGGACTTCACTAGAGGCCCAATAAACAGCGCGGTTATTTTGCTGGCTATCCCAATGATGTTGGAGATGTTCATGGAGTCGGTGTTTGTGATCGTCGACATGTTTTGGGTGGCCAAGTTGGGGGCTGACGCTATTGCGGCGGTTGGTTTGACTGAGGCAGTGATTACCATTGTGTACGCGGTGGCAATTGGTTTAAGCATGGCCACTACGGCCATGGTGGCGAGGCGCGTTGGTGAAAATGAGCACGAAGCCGCCGGTATTGCGGCGGCTCAGTCACTTTGGCTGGGGTTGTTCGTGTCATTAGTTGTGGGCGCGACTGGCCTATTGTTTGCAGAAGACATCTTGCGGCTGATGGGCGCAAGCGATGCTGCCATAGAGATTGGCGCGGATTACACCATGGTGATGCTTGGCGGTTCGATTAGCATTCTGTATATCTTTCTGCTAAACGCCATTTTTCGAGGTGCCGGTGATGCAAATATCGCAATGCGCTCTTTGTGGTTAGCGAATGGCATCAACCTAGTACTCGATCCAATACTGATTTTTGGAATCGGCCCAGTCCCTGAGATGGGCGTTTTGGGTGCCGCAGTAGCGACGACCATTGGGCGCACAATTGGTGTGCTATACCAACTAAACCATTTGTTTAGCATTAGTGGCCGCATACGCATAAGAGTCGCGCATTTAAGCCTCCACTATGAGGTCGCGAAACGATTGGCACGGTTGTCACTAGGCGGGATTGGTCAATTCATTATCGCGGTTTCCAGTTGGATATTTTTAATGAGAATTGTGGCGCCTTATGGCAGTGCGGCTGTGGCTGGCTATACGATCGCGGTAAGAATTATTCATTTTACGTTCTTGCCAGCATGGGGGCTGGGTAATGCCGCGGCCACGTTAGTTGGCCAGAATCTTGGCGCGCAGAAACCTATGCGTGCTGAGCGGTCGTTATGGCGTGCAGCACAGTTTAACTTCGTAACACTTTTCGTTGTCGCTGTTGTGTTGCTGCTATTTGCGAAGCAGGCGATTGGAGTATTCACAAGTGATCCAGAGATCATTAACTTCGGAGCAGATGCGCTTAGGTTTTTCTGTTACGGCTACCCACTAATGGCAATGGGCATGGTGGCGCTGCAAAGTTTAAACGGCGCGGGAGACACCGATACACCGACACTCATAAACTTTGTCGCATTTTGGTTGATCCAGATTCCGTTAGCTTGGACGCTAGAGGGATATTTTGACATGGGCCCGCGCGGCGTGTTTTGGGCGATTCTTATCGCCGAGAGCATTTTTGCCTTGCTTTCTATCTGGGTTATTCGCCGAGGCCGTTGGAAGGCTACCGTTGTTTAAGGCTGTGTTGCGTGTCTACTAGAAGATTGGCTACCCTCATTGCAGCGTGAACGAGGGTAGCCATTTGAGTTAAGGGCCGCTTAGTTTTCTACTGCCTGGTAATCAACTTTGTTTGCACCTTTTGATTCAAACGTCATTGGTAGTGTTAGCGTCTGTGTTAAACCTTCACGGGCAGGAAGAGAGGTTTCCCCACTTTTCTTTGGTGATGGTTCGGTGATCTCCTGCGTGAACAATACAATTGTTGGTGCGCCATTTTGTAGCTCGATTTGTATTAAATAGCGTGTATCTTCAGCAAAATCGATCTGAAAATTGGAACCTAGGTCGGGGCAGGTGCTTGCTCTAAGTGTGGAGGAAAAGTTCTTCAGCCCTGGCGTGGATGTAGAAAAGCCCTCGAAAGACGCTTCACCGCCAGCGTTGCATGAAGGTGATGTTGAGCGTTTGGTCACACCGTTTAGAGTGACCGAAAAAGTTGCTCTGGATGTAGGGCAGCAGACTTCATTGAATACACCCCACTCAGGTGGAAATGGGTCCGGCTCAGGTTCTTTCGTGGCGGCAAGAATGGCGGGCATAGTTAACAATAAGTCGTCGTCTTCCTGTGCAAATAGCGGTGAGGCTTTCGACAAAATTACGATCGCTGATACTAAGATAATGCTTCTTATAGACATAATAATTTCCTAACTGGTTGAACAAATTGAGGCCTGAAATCCAGATATATCGTTAATGGCTAAACAACAACGACGTCCTGTCTAATCAGAAAGGGGGGGGTAAATATATTTAACCGGTGCGTTGAAATGAGTGTTCGGAGCACTAGCTGTTTCTACCCCAGCGTGCAGCTAATGCGTCGAGTAAACCCATTGCGAACGCCGAGGCTACGAAGGTGATATGCATAAGGACGTACCAAAGTAACTTGTCGTTATCAATACCTTCTGCAGCCATAAACTTTTTAAGTAAGTGAATAGATGAGATTGCCACGATAGAAGCCGCGATTTTGGCTTTTAGTGATGATGAATCCATCTTTCCAAGCCAAGCGAGTTTCTCTTCGTTTTCAGCGATGTCGAGTCGTGATACGAAATTCTCGTAGCCACTCATCATTACCATCAGTAATAAGCCGCCAACCATAGCAATGTCGACTAAGCTTAGTACGACTAAAATCATATCGGCTTCCGACATGGTGATGATGTCGCTTAAAAGATGAATCAGTTCCAGGAAAAATTTGATTCCAAGTGCCAGAATAGCCAAGCTTAATCCAAAATAAATGGGTGCCAGCAACCAGCGCGAGCGATACATAAGGCCTTCGATTAATCGTTCCATAGGGCGCTTTTATTTGGGGGGGGTGAATTGTGGATTCCTATGTGCCGTATCATAGCTTCATTAGAGCCGTATGTGAACGGATGGCGCTGATATAGATGCTCGATTATGTGCGCGACTATGCAAGTCTCATATCTAGCGTCGCCGAATAGTCTTAAAGGACTATAGATGTAGGCCCTATGGTGGAGGCACAATATAAATGGCTACGGCGATAAGCGCTGAGATAACGAGCAATGAAATCAGCAAGTCTTTTGTTTTTGGGCTTAGTTTCATTTGAGTGATAAGGCTTTGCTCCAACCAAACAAAGCGATATTAAATAGATCATGTCTATCTTCAACCTTAGAGGATGGGCCTTTGTGCGTCTCTAGTCTTTTTGGACTAGTCGCATTTTGTCAGTGTAGTTTTATATTGATGCCAAGCGTAAAGTCAGCGGATCGATTAACACTCACGTCTTCTGAGAAATAAAGCTGTACGCGAGGTCCGTTATGCCAAATCGTACGTTCGCCTGCCAGCGAAAATAGCCAAGATTCTTGATTAATTTCTTCAATAAAAGATTCAAAAACGGGCCCGTGAACATCCATTTGGGCGCTCCAACGCCACCGGTCATTGGCTTGCCAATGTGCGCCGAGTGATGAAAACCAGGTGGATTCACGCGTTGATAGTAGAAATAAGTTGTCGTCGCCAATACCTAGTGCGCCGACATTGGCATGCCATCCCAACTTGCCTTTGCTCCCTGCTGCTGATAGCGAGATTGCTGCATCCAATTTGTCTGAGCCAAGTAGAGAAGCGTTGGATCCAGTGGGTAGGTTGAGCTGGCCATGTACGCTTAACTTAAACGTCGGACGGTCAATGGCCTGATAACTTAATGTGAGTAGTGCGTCGGTCAAACCCGATTGAGGTTGATTCAACTCAATGGTGTCGTTTTGGTTGCGGTACAGAATTTGTAGTTGATCTCGTGCTTGTCGCGCGCGATCGCCGTCGTCTAAGCCGAACAGATCATGCCAATCATCTATTAGTGAATCGAGTTGCCCTGCCTTGAGCTTGTGGCCCGAAATCTGCAGGCCAAGCTGCCAATCCCTAGCGAAGTTTAGTTTTAAAGTAGCCGAGAGTGAGTGAACCTCGGCATCGATAATTAAATCTTCTGTAGAGCTTCCTGCGTCGTTGGCGTGAGACTGAAGGTAAGAATTAAGATCAAGTGACCATGCTTGTTCAGTATTAAGGTTGGTCAATAAGGGTTGGCCTAAACCGCTGCCTTGCATAATCGGTAAAGAATTGATCGTTGGGATCGGGTCGAACTGATTGGCTGTGCAAACGCCCAATTGCATGAGCGTCAGCCATCCAAGCCAGGTTTTGCGAACATCGAAGGCGCGAATCATTAAGCTGTTCTGATGCAACTAAACAGGAGGCAAATCTTCCAGAGACCAGCGAGGTTTGACCTGAAACGCGTGCTCTGGGTTTGCCTGATGAAGTCGTTTTGCGCCCGCGTAGGCTATCATTGCACCGTTGTCAGTACAAAATTCGATTCTAGGAAAAAATAATTCACATTGCTCAGTTTGTGTCATTGTCTTCAACGACGTACGTAGCCTCTTATTAGCCCCTACTCCTCCAGCTACTACTAGCCTTTTAGCTCCGGTGTGCTTTAACGCACGCCGACATTTTATGGTAAGTGTATCTACCGCTGCTTCCTGAAACGCATGGGCTATGTCGCTAATGGTTTGCGAGTCCAACTCATTTTTTGCGACCGTATTGAGTGCGGAGGTTTTTAGGCCGCTGTAACTGAAATCCATGCCAGGGCGGTCAACCATTGGGCGTGGAAATTCGAATCGCCCTGGTTTGCCTTGTTCTGCAACCTTGGCTATGGCTGGCCCTCCTGGGTAACCCAGGCCTAGGATCTTCGCTGTTTTGTCGAACGCTTCTCCAACGGCATCGTCTAATGTTTGGCCCAATATCTTATATTGGCCTATGCCTTTTACTTCGGCTAGTAGCGTGTGACCACCAGAGACCAGTAGGGCAACAAATGGAAATTCCGGTGCTTTGTCCTCCAGCATTGGTGCTAGCATATGGCCCTCCATGTGGTGTACCCCCACGGCTGGAACGCGCCAGGCAAAAGCGAGCCCCTTTGCTACTGCGCTGCCTGCAAGCAACGCACCGGCAAGACCGGGCCCGCAGGTATAGGCAACGCCATTGATTGACTCTTGAGTGCAGCCAGCTTTATTTAGCACCGCATCGACTAATGGAACAATCTTACGGATATGATCGCGAGCGGCCAATTCCGGCACTACGCCGCCGTATTCCTGATGAGTTTCTATTTGAGAATACAGCGCGTGCGCGAGCAAACCGCGCTCGTCATCATAGATGGCTACGCCCGTGTCATCGCATGAGGTTTCAATGCCTAAAACTCGATTTACCATCTATGGATTGCCTTTGAATTGTCTCGGTGCTCTTAGTGCTCAGTTAGTTGAAAATCACCGGCACCATTGTTAGTGGGCGAAAAGCCAGTAAATTCGGGAAGTTAGCTTATTGTTTAAACTAAACTTCGAAAGCCCAAATTTGTGGCGGATAAGTATATACAAACGGATTCTAAACGGCTAGAATCGCGCGTCCTGAATGGTTATTAATCATTCTCAGTAACAATTTTGTCAACGATAAATGTAGTTTTAATAAACTCGGTAAGCGAGTTTTAAAAAGGCCTTAAAAGTTATGCCACAAGTAAAAGTTAAAAACGACGAGCCATTTGACGTTATTTTGCGACGCTTTCGTCGCTCATGCGAGAAAGCTGGTATTTTCACTGAAATGCGTCGTCGCGAGTTCTATGAAAAGCCAACGTCAGTTCGCAAACGCAAAACTGCTGCTGCGAAAAAGCGTGAAATGAAGCGCGCTTCTCGCGGCCGTATCCGTACTACTCGTCTTTACTAATAAAGTCAGGATTTAAAAATGTCGTTAAAGGAGCAAATCCTTGCTGACATGAAAACCGCGATGCGCGAGAAAAACGCATCGCAGTTGGAATCCATCCGCATGCTTCGTGCAGCTATCCAGCGTGTTGAAGTGGATGACAGAACTGAACTCGATGATGCGCAAGTTTTGGCTATTGTTGAGAAGCAGATTAAGCAATCCAAGGATGCGATTAACCAATTCAAACAAGGTGAGCGACTCGACCTTGCTGAGAAAGAACAAATCCATGTTGATAATCTAATTGTCTATTTACCTGAACAGCTAAGCGATGAAGAAGTCGCTGCTGCTGTTGATGCCGCTGTTCGTGAAACTGGCGCAGATAGTATGAAAGACATGGGAAAAGTCATGGGTTTGCTAAAAAGCCAGCTTCAAGGCAAAGCAGATATGGGCGCCGTTAGCGGCATTATAAAATCTAAGTTGTCAGCATAGCTAACCCGACGCACTCTAGCATTAAGCCTGCAGCAAGGAATGCTACCAAAAGTACAAATTCATTCATCGACACTCGTTCTTGGTTGGCCATTCAATGCTGATTTGTCGACTAAATAATACTTACTCCAAACTGATCCTTTGGATAACTGTGGCCGTGTTAAAGCTTGTAATTGACTTTAGTGCAACCAACGTAAGTGGCCTTAAATGGGAAACAACATGTTAAAAATAAAATTCATTTCAATTCTAGTATTTGCCGTTACTTTAACCGCTTGCGGTGGTGGTGGTTCCTCAAGTGGTGGTCAAGCTGCGCCAACGCCAGTGGTTTCGAATGATGGTACGTACAACGGTACTTGGAATGCAACCTTTTCGTCACCTGGCGTGCCCTCTGTAATGGATACCGTTGCTTTGGTAATTACGATCAATGGTTCAAATATCACAATTTCGGATGGTGATTTTACGGCGACGGGTATTATTGATGACAATAATGGTTTTAACGCCGCGCAGAATGGATTCGCGGCGGAGATTGATGGTGTGAGCTGCAATGGAAATATCACTTTTGCTGGCTCCGTCAATAATGGCACTGTTTCGGGGAATAGTCGGGCTAGACTACTATGTTCGGCGCGGGGGGTAAGGCCTTTTACGATCACGACCACTGGCCCTTACAATGCCACTAGAGCGAACAGCAAGATTGCGGCTGGTGGAACTATGTTCGATATTGTTCGTCGAGTAATATCGAACTGAGTCGTTATTTCATTCAAGAGTTAAAAAAACAAAGCCATGCTGATTGAGCGTGGCTTTTTTGATTAATAATCGGTGCTGGGCCAGAGGAGGTATTCTTTTAAGTGCTTTGATGTAACGCATCGTCTCAACAAGGGTTAGAATAGTGCCTATGGCCGGGCGTATTCCACAACACTTTATTGATCAACTTCTTAACCGCATTGATGTGGTGGATTTGATTGATGGCTATGTGCCACTAAAAAAAGCTGGCGCAAATTACAAAGCCTGTTGCCCGTTCCACGGCGAAAAAACACCATCATTTACGGTTTCGCCCAGTAAGCAGTTCTATCATTGCTTTGGTTGTGGCGCGAACGGCACAGCGATCAGTTTCTTGATGGAATACGATCATATGGAGTTTCGTGAGGCCATTGAAAAGTTAGCTTCGAGCGCTGGAATGGAAATTCCTGAAGAGTCGCAGGGGTATCAAAAGAAGCCTGCAACATCTCAGGGTATTGATCTGTATGATTTGATGGGTCAGGTTAATGACTTTTATCAAACGCAATTACGCCAGCATAAAGACAGGCAGCAGGCAATCGACTATCTGAAGAAGCGTGGTTTGAGTGGCGACATCGCCAAACGTTTTGGCCTGGGGTTCGCACCAGAAGGCTGGGATAATCTTATGTCGGTTTTGGGCGTCACCACGCCGGCGCAAAAGGCATTGCTCGACACTGGCATGTTGACGCAAAATGAAAAGAAGCGAGTTTACGATCGCTTTAGGCACCGAATCATGTTTCCGATCCATGATCACCGTGGTCGAGTCGTCGGGTTCGGTGGCCGGGTGTTAGAGCAGCCTGAGTCGCAGCCGGCTAACCCTCAAGCCGGTGGTCCAAAGTATCTAAACTCGCCGGAAACGCCAATTTTCCACAAAGGCTCTGAGTTATATGGCCTATATGGCGCACGCGCAGGCATTAAAGAGGCTGATGGCGTGCTTGTGGTCGAAGGCTATATGGATGTTGTCGCGCTTGCGCAAGCGGGCATCAACAACGCGGTTGCAACATTGGGAACGGCTACGACGCCAATGCATCTTCAGCGCCTATTTCGGCATACACCGAACATTACGTTTAGCTTCGATGGTGATCGCGCCGGCCGTGCCGCGGCTTGGAAGGCATTGGAAGTATGTTTGCCGTCGGTGCAAGACGGCTACCAAGTTAGCTTCTTGTTTTTACCTGACGGCGAAGACCCAGACACCATGGTTAAAAAAGTCGGCAAGGACGAATTTGATCGACTAATTCAGAATGCGACTCCGCTGCCCGATTTCCTGATAGACACGCTGCGCCAACAGACCGATATAAATAGGCTTGATGGCCGCGCGAAGCTTAGTAAGCTGGCCCAACCGTTGATTGATAAATTACCTAACGGTGTATTGAAAAAACTAATTGTTGAACGCTTGGCATTATTAACGCAAGTCAGTGAGCAAGATTTAATGGGGCAA
>CALKRK010000142.1 GCA_937989675.1 uncultured Arenicella sp.
TCATTGATCCATTGGACGGAACCACCAATTTTCTGAGAGAAATTCCTCATTATGCGGTTTCCATCGCGGTACTGCACAAAGGAATTGTTGTGTGCGGTGTTGTATTCGACCCTACTAAAAACGAACTGTTTTGTGCAGTTAGAGAGCGCGGGGCAACCTTAAATGGAATACCAATAAGCGTTAGTGGGCGTTCTTCGATCGTTGGATCTTTGTTGTCTACGGGTGTACCGTACAGCGGAGAGAATTTGGCACGCCTCGACATGTTCACAGATACGATGACTGGTCTTCTAGAATGCCAAACAAGTGGAATTAGGCGCCTCGGTGCGGCGGCACTTGATTTAGCCTATGTGGCTGCTGGTCGGTATGATGGTTTTTGGGAGGCTAGTTTGAAAAGCTGGGACATTGCCGCCGGTGCATTGTTGGTAACTGAATCGGGCGGAGCTGTAACTGAACTTAATGGAGGAGGCGATTACCTTCAAAGTGGCCATATACTCGCCGCCAGTTCGGCCGTGCATGAAGATATGTTGTCCGTAACCTCTCAAACCTATTCTGCGTTATTTAAGCTCTGATGTCAGCATCTTGTCATCATCATTCTAACTTCGATGGTGCCAGTCTGCGCTATAAACGAATTTTATTGATTGTGATCGCTATTAATGCGGGAATGTTTATGGTTGAAATGGCATTTGGAATAAGTGGGCAGTCGCAATCACTAAAAGCCGATGCCCTGGATTTTTTAGGTGACAGCGCAACTTATGCGATGAGCCTTTGGGCGATAGGTAAATCAGTTGAGACACGTAGCCTAGTTGCGCTGATCAAAGGAGTTAGTCTGTTGCTGATGGCGGCTTGGGTACTTATCTCAACTTTGCACTATGTCATTTATTCCAACGAGCCAAGTGCGCCGATAATGGGCTGGGTAGGGCTAGCTGCGTTGGCAGCTAATTTGTTTAGTGTGTTATTGCTATTGAGGTACCGAGACGGAGACGCAAATGTGCGTTCAGTGTGGCTCTGCAGTCGCAACGATGCAATTGGAAATGTGGCAGTTATGCTGGCTGCTGCCGCTGTTTATCTTAGTGGTACACACTGGCCTGATTTGCTGGTGGCCATAATTTTAGCCGCACTATTTTCAAACTCTGCGATAAAAATTATTCGTCAGTCATTGAATGAGCGTAAGCATCTGCACTGAATCACTCGAGTGTCTTGACATAAAAAAGCCGCACTCTAAAAGAGAGTGCGGCTGAGTATAAAGTTCTAGCTAATCTTAGGAGTGAGGCTAGTGCGCAGGCTTCAAATGAAGCTAACTTATTACGCTTTTAAATGTCTGCTGCGACTTAGTGATCGGTTACTTCGTTAAGAGCAACCAATGCAAGAAGTACCAGCGTTAGAACAGTCATGATTTCCATAATAGCACCTGATAATTTAAGTTAAGTTAAAACAAACATCGTTCATTTGGTTGGAAAGCAGTGCTTCCCGATGTGTGTAATATGAGTGCCAATTGACTATTTTTAAAATGGTTTATCCTTATATTTGAAATAACCAAAAGGAATGTCTTAATGGTTCTTGTTGTTGTTTCAGGAATATTAGATTGCTGCGCTGCGGTAAGCAATCTTGATTACTCTAACCGTTGGATATTGATAGTCGTAGCGCCATATTGTTTACAATATAGATTGACATCATGGTATTTGACGCTTAAATTGCACGTTTTGCGGCAATATTGTAAACAATTAGTTTAACAAGTAAATTCACGTACTCATGATGAACTCAAAAAACAGAAAACTCTTACCTGGAACAAAACTTGACTACTTTGATGCTAAAGCAGCGGTTGATGAAATTCAGCCGGGTGCTTATGACGGCTTACCTTACACGTCAAGAGTATTGGCTGAGAATTTGGTTAGACGTTGCCCTCAAGAAAGTTTATCAGCGTCCTTAAAACAGATAGTTGAGCGCAAACGAGAATTAGATTTCCCTTGGTTTCCGGCTCGTGTTGTATGTCACGACATTCTCGGTCAAACCGCGTTGGTTGATCTAGCTGGGCTGAGAGATGCTATTGCTGAAAAGGGGGGCGACCCATCTAAGGTGAACCCGGTTGTGCCAACTCAACTAATTGTGGATCACTCGCTCGCCGTTGAGCACGCTGGGTTTGAGGAAGACGCTTTTGAGAAGAACCGCGCTATCGAAGATCGTCGAAACGAGGATCGTTTTCATTTTATTAACTGGACTAAAGAGGCGTTTCAAAACGTTGACGTTATCCCTCCTGGGAACGGGATTATGCACCAAATTAATCTTGAGCGAATGTCGCCTGTGGTGCATGCGACCGAAGGTGTTGCATTCCCAGATACATTGGTCGGCACTGACAGTCACACACCGCATGTTGATGCGTTGGGTGTGATAGCTATCGGAGTGGGGGGCTTAGAAGCCGAAAGTGTTATGTTGGGTCGCGCTTCCTATATGCGTTTACCTGATATCGTTGGTGTTGAGTTAACCGGTAAACGGCAACCTGGTATTACGGCTACCGACATCGTGCTTGCGCTGACCGAATTTTTGCGTGAGCAACGCGTGGTTTCATCATATCTAGAATTCTACGGTGAGGGAGCGGCTGATCTGACGCTTGGCGATCGCGCGACTATTTCAAATATGACGCCAGAATTTGGCGCGACTGCGGCGATGTTTTACATTGATCAAAATACCATCGACTATCTAAAGTTGACCGGGCGCGACGATGAACAGGTGGCGTTGGTCGAGACTTACGCCAAAGAAGCTGGTTTGTGGGCTGATAGCCTTGCGAGTGCTAAGTATGAGCGTGTGCTGAGTTTCGATTTGTCTAGTGTTGGTAGAAATATTGCGGGCCCGTCAAACCCGCATCGGCGAGTTGCTACTAGCGAGCTTGCTGAACACGGTATTACGGGAGAAGTCGAACAGCTTGATGGGCTTATGCCCGATGGCGCGGTTATCATTGCCGCTATTACCAGCTGCACAAATACCAGTAACCCACGCAATATGATTGCGGCAGGTTTAATTGCTCGCAACGCGAATAAACTTGGCTTAACCCGCAAGCCTTGGGTTAAGAGTTCCTTGGCTCCGGGTTCCAAGGCTGTGCAGTTATACCTTGAAGAATCCGATTTGCTGCCGGAGTTAGAGTCACTTGGTTTTGGTGTGGTGGGCTTCGCTTGCACAACGTGTAACGGGATGAGCGGAGCGCTCGACCCTGTTATACAACAGGAAGTTATAGAGAGAGATCTCTATGCGACAGCCGTGCTTTCGGGAAATCGTAATTTTGATGGTCGTATTCACCCTTATGCTAAACAAGCGTTTTTAGCTTCACCGCCTTTGGTTGTGGCGTATGCAATCGCCGGTACTATTCGTTTCGATATAGAAAACGGTGTTTTGGGCAATGACGCAAACGGTGACCCGGTAACACTAAAAGATATTTGGCCTAACGACGACGAGATTGACGCGATAGTTCAGCAAAGTGTAAAGCCAGAGCAATTTCGCAAAGTTTATAATCCGATGTTCGAGGTTCAGGTTGAATCACAAAGCACTATCAGCCCGTTATATGACTGGCGTGAAATGAGCACCTATATTCGTCGCCCACCATACTGGGAGGGCGCGTTAGCAGGTAAACGGAGCTTAAGCGGTATGAGGCCTTTGGCGGTTCTGGGTGACAATATTACGACAGACCATTTGTCTCCTTCTAATGCCATAATGGCGAGCAGTGCGGCAGGTGAGTACCTAGCTAAGATGGGTTTGCCTGAAGAAGACTTTAACTCTTATGCCACTCACCGTGGTGACCACCTTACCGCGCAACGTGCAACGTTTGCCAATCCTAAATTGCTTAATGAGATGGTGTTGGACGGTGGAGAGATTGTTCAAGGTTCATTGGCGCGCATTGAGCCCGAAGGTGAAGTTACGCGTATGTGGGAAGCCATTGAGACCTATATGCAACGCAAACAACCTCTTATTATTATCGCTGGTGCGGACTACGGCCAGGGTTCGTCACGAGACTGGGCCGCAAAAGGGGTTCGTTTAGCAGGGGTTGAAGCGATCGCCGCCGAAGGTTTTGAGCGAATTCATCGTACCAATTTAATTGGAATGGGGGTGTTACCACTTGAGTTTCATTCTGATACCAATCGTAAAACTCTTGAACTCGATGGTACTGAAACGTATGACGTAAACGGTAAACCCGCACCAGGCGCAACATTGACGTTGGTTATTAGTAGGCGTAACGGTGAATCTGTGGAAGTACCAATGCTATGTCGATTGGATACCGCAGAGGAGGTGACAATCTATGAAGCGGGCGGGGTTCTGCAACGTTTTGCTCAAGATTTTCTTGAATCGGCGGCGGCCTAGGAGGCACTGTGAGCGACCAGTATTTACCACAAATAAGAGTGCCGGCCACCTATATGCGCGGCGGTACGAGTAAAGGCGTTTTCTTCAAACTTAGCGATTTACCAGCGGCCGCCCAATCAGCAGGGAAAGAGCGCGATGAATTTTTACTGCGCGTTATCGGTAGTCCTGATCCTTATGGCAAACAAACCGACGGTATGGGTGGCGCAACCTCTAGTACCAGTAAAACCGTAATTCTGTCAAAGAGCCAAGAGCCTGAACACGATGTGGATTACCTGTTCGGGCAAGTATCCATTGATAAGCCGTTTGTTGATTGGAGTGGTAACTGCGGCAATTTGACCGCGGCTGTTGGCGCCTTTGCGATTAGAAATGGTTTGGTTGATGTATCTCGTATTCCTGATAACGGCGTGGCCGTTGTGCGTATTTGGCAAGCAAATATCAAGAAGACAATCATTGCTAATGTGCCGATCACGGATGGTGAAGTGCAAGAAACAGGTGACTTTGAGCTAGATGGAGTTACCTTTCCAGCCGCCGAAGTGCAAATTGAGTTTATGCAACCAGCCGCTGGCGATGGGCCGATGTTCCCAACCGGTAAGCTGGTAAACCAGTTCACGGTTCCCGAAATAGGTCAGTTGCAAGCCACTATGATCGATGCGGGCATTCCGACAATATTTTTGAACGCGTCGGAGCTTGGGTTTACTGGAACTGAATTACAAGCGGATATTAATGGTGATGAGTCTAAGCTACGGTTGCTCGAAAGTATTCGCGCGCATGGCGCTGTGAAAATGGGGCTTATCGACAAAGTTGAAGATGCTCAAACTCGCCAACATACACCGAAGTTAGCTTTTGTAGCGGGGCCGCAAGACTATCTTGCGTCAAGTGGCAGACAAGTCAGTGCTGAAGACATCGATCTGGTGGTTCGTGCAATGTCGATGGGATTGTTGCATCATGCGATGATGGGCACCGCTGCGGTTGCCATTAGTGTTGCGGCTTCAATTCCGGGAACATTGGTGAATTTGGCTGCTGGTGGTGGTCAGCGAACAAGTGTGCGTTTCGGTCATCCATCAGGCACTTTGAAAGTAGGCGCAGAAGTTTCCAGAAACGCTGAAACCGACGAATGGAAAGCGATAAAAGCCATAATGAGCCGAAGTGCTAGGGTAGTTATGGACGGTAATGTTTGGGTTCCAGCCAAACGATAAGAATTAGCTTGTAGAACAAACAAAAAGAGGCTGAGTGAAAACTCAGCCTCTTTTATAAACTAGCAACTAAATTACTCTTAGCTACGTTCTGCTATCGGTACAACCTTACGGTGTTCTGGGCCTGTATATTCGGCACTTGGTCGAATAATACGATTGTTAGCGCGCTGTTCAAACGCATGCGCTGCCCAGCCGGTAACTCGAGACATTACAAAAATCGGCGTAAAAAGCCCGGTTGGAATTCCCATGAAGTTGTAAGCCGAGGCGTGGAAAAAGTCTGCGTTACAAAACATACCTTTTTCTCGTTTCATCACGGCCTCAACTCGTTCAGAAACCGCGTAAAGAGTTGTGTCGCCAACTTCTTTGGAAAGTTTTTCGGACCATTTTTTTATGATCGCGTTGCGTGGATCACGCTCTTTATAAACAGCATGTCCGAAGCCCATGATTAATTCCTTGTTAGCCAGTTTTTCAAGAATAGCAGCTTCAGCCTCATCGGCCGAGGACCATTGTTCAATCATTTCCATGGCGGCCTCGTTAGCACCGCCATGCAGAGGGCCACGTAATGTGCCTATTGCACCAGTAATAACCGAATGAATATCGGTAAGTGTCGATGCGGCGACTCGGCCATTGAACGTTGATGCGTTAAATTCGTGTTCGGCGTAAAGTATTAACGACACATTCATTACTTGTTCATGCAATTCGCTGGGTGCTTCGCCGTGCAACATGTGTAAAAAATGACCGCCGAGAGTTTTTGCTTCAGTATCAGTCCCAATTCGAACGCCATCATTGGCAAATCGATACCAATATACGACGATCGCTGGGAGTAAAGATAGAATTCTGTCAACCCGATCACTCTGTTGCTCAAAACTGGTTTCAGGCTCCAGATTACCTAAAAGTGAGACGCCGGTGCGCATCACATCCATTGGGTGCGCTTTAGCAGGAATAAGTTCTAGGCCCGATTTAAGTGCTTTTGGAAGTTCCCTCAAACCTTGGAGTTTGTTTTGATAGGCATCCAATTCAGTTTGAGTTGGAAGGTGGCCCTTGAGAATTAAATGGGCAACTTCTTCAAATATACAGTTGTCGGCTAGATCATCGACATCGTAACCGCGGTAGTTTAATCCTGAACCTTGCGTGCCAACGGTGCACAAAGATGTTTGGCCAGCAACCTGGCCTCGAAGGCCGGCACCTCCGAGTTTTTTATCATTTGCCATGGGGGGTATCCTCTTAAGATTTACCTTCTGAAAACAACTTGTCGAGTGTGTCTTCGTATTCGTGATAATTGAGATAGTCGTAAAGCTCCATGCGTGTTTGCATTAGGTCGACCACGTCCTTTTGGTGGCCTTGATCGAGCACAGATTTGTAGACAGTCTCTGCGGCTTTGTGCATGGCTCGAGTTGCAGTAAGCGGGTACAAAACCATGTCAACGCCATGCATTGCGAGTTCTGTTACGTCAAACAGCGGTGACATTCCAAATTCCGTCATATTTGCTAAGAGTGGTGCGTCTACCGCTGAGTCATAGGCTTTATATTCATCAAGTGTTGCCATCGCTTCAGCAAAGATTCCGTCCGCTCCAGCCTCGATATAAGCCGCGGACCGGTCTATCGAAGCTTGCAGGCCTTCAATCGCGTAGGAATCGGTACGCGCCATGATAAAGAAGTTGTCGTCGCTGCGAGCATCGACGGCCGCTTTGATTCGATCGACCATTTCTTGGCAACTCACGATTTCTTTGTTTGGTCGATGACCGCAACGCTTCTGCGCCACTTGGTCTTCCATATGAACCGCTGCAACGCCGGCGCGAATGGACTCTTTGATGGTGCGGGCAATATTAAAGGCGCCGCCCCAGCCGGTATCGATATCGATGAGTAAGGGAGTTTCTACCACAGCTGTAATGCGCCGAGCGTCCTCCAACACGTCATTCATGCTAGTCATTCCCAAGTCTGGTAAGCCGTAAGAGGCGTTGGCGCACGCACCACCAGAAATATAAATGGCTTGGTGGCCTATTTTTGTTGCCATTAGCGCAGTGTACGCATTAACCGTCCCCATGATTTGTAGCGGGGAAGTATTTGCCAAAGCGTCACGAAATCGTGCGCCTGCGGATGTTTGGGTCATAATCGTTACTCCGATTGGGACAGTGAATCTTTGATCGAGGCTTTTGCGCGCGCAATGTGTTTGCGCATAAGCATCTCTGCAAGCTCCGAATCTCGTTGTTCGATTGCGTAAATCAGTTGTTCGTGCTCAATGAGTGCTCGGTTAGAGCGTGCTTTAAAACGACTTGTTTGGAATCGAAACATGCGAATTAGGTGATACAGTTCGTCGCACAGCTGATGAGTTAGTAAAGAGTTACCGCTGCCTTTAATGATTTGATAGTGAAAGTCAAAATCACCCTCGGCTTGCATATACTCACCTGCATTGTTGTCGTAATGCGCTTTGTGAATATCCAGTAGTTTTCGTAGCTTGGCGATATCTTCATCGCTCATGTTTTTGGCTGCCAGTGCCGCCGCTTTACCTTCTAGTGCCTCGCGAACATCGTATAGTTCCATGATGCTACCGACTTCCAATGTAACCACGGTTGCGCCAACATGGGGGATATGCTTAACCAAACGCATTGCTACCAAGCGCCGAATTGCCTCTCGGAGTGGGCCACGACTTACTTGAAATTGCTCCGCCAATCTTGGTTCGTTCAACTTCTCGCCAGGGCGGATGTCACCTTTTACGATGGCTTCGCGTAGAGCCGCCGTCGTTTGCCCACTCAGTGTATTGTCGTCTGAGCCTAAACGAGGGTCTAATTCGAGTTTGGTTGCGTCGTTCATAACGCGGTGGATTTTGGCGTTATCCGCGTTTATTGTCAACAATTTGTGTGTTCAAAGCACCAAAAAATAAGAAATTGGCTATATTTTTATCTGATTGTATACAATTAGCTTATTTGGCAGCTAGCTTTTGTAGCATGTTTGATAGTACGACTCTGGCGTTACGTCG
The DNA here is from genome assembly GCA_937989675.1 of uncultured Arenicella sp. Taxonomy (GTDB): domain Bacteria; phylum Pseudomonadota; class Gammaproteobacteria; order Arenicellales; family Arenicellaceae; genus Arenicella. Next base: position 8,514 of record CALKRK010000142.1, read on the forward strand.
GCCTGGGTTTTTACTTATCGCGAACTGCATTACCGATCCAGACACAATTTGTGCCACGTGTTTCGGGTTTAAGCCTTCCGCAATCTCACCGCGCTTTTCAGCACGCTTTATGATTTTGCCCATGAGCTGAGCATAGGGGGCTCGAAAGTAACGGCTCGTCTCAATGAGTTCTTCTTTGTCGTTTACGATCTCTGCGGCAAGAATAAGGAAGCCCTTTAGTACATTGGGTTTATGAACGGCGTCGATGGTGAGATCAAGCAATGCCTCAACGTCGTCCTTAAAGTTGCCATGATCTGGAACTTCCCATTCGCGTACGTTGGGAAGCAGGGCTTCTTCAGCGATTTTGTTTACTTCACCGTCCCACCAATTGTATAGGACATTTCTCGAGACCTTGGCGCGGCTAGCAATATCTTTTAGCGTAAGGCCTCGATAGCCTTTTTCCTCGACGAGTTCTCGAGTTGCTTGCAATATGGATTGGTGCTTTGTGCCGTCTCTTCGGCGACCACTGCGTTTGGCGGGCGTGGTGTGGATAGACCCAGATTTCGGGTTTCGTTGACTCAACTTGTTGTACGGCTGTCGATTAGCGTGCCAATAGTGTATAGCAAATCAGTAATTAAGGGGAATATGAAATGAGTGGATATTGACTTGCTTGTTGCTAACAAGTAAATTGTCGACACCATAGAAACCGCTTTGCCGTTGGCAGTGCTACCCACAAATAATAAAGGTTGTATAAATGGCTGATTATAAAGCCCCCATTTCTGAGATTGATTTCGTTATCAATGACTTGCTAAATATCAATTCTCTAACCGCGATACCTGAGTTCTCAGAGGCCACTCCAGAGTTACTAGATGCTGTTGTTGAAGAAGCAGGTAAATTTGCGGCTGAAGTTTTTGCACCGATAAATCGTATTGGAGATTTGCAACATAGCCGCGCGAAGGACGGTGAAGTAACGACCCCAGAGGGCTTTAAAGAAGCCTATCAGCTATTTGTTGAAAGCGGTTGGATGAGCTTGGCTCAAGACCCTGAGTTTGGTGGGCAGGGGCTACCGTTCACAGTGCACATGACTGCAAGTGAATTTTGGAATAGTGCCAACACATCTATGGCTCTTTGCCCGATGTTAACTGCTGGTGCGATTGATGCCCTTGCTGCACATGCCAGTCAAGAGCTTAAGGAAACTTACCTGCCGAAGCTGGTGTCTGGTGAATGGACTGGAACAATGAACCTGACAGAGTCACATGCAGGCTCGGATCTATCTAATCTCAAAACCAAAGCGACGCCTAGTGGTGATCACTACCTTTTGAAGGGGCAGAAGATCTACATCACATGGGGTGAGCATGATATGGCAGAAAATATCGTCCATATTGTGTTGGCTCCGTTGGTTGACGCGCCAGCTGGTGTGAAAGGTTTATCGTTATTTTTGGTGCCGAAATTTTTGCTTAATGACGACGGCAGTCTAGGGGAGCGTAATGACGTGCAAGTGGTTTCTACTGAGCATAAACTCGGTATCAATGCGAGCCCAACTTGCGTGATGGGTTTCGGTGAAAATGACGGTGCTGTGGGCTATATGATTGGCGAACCCGGCCAAGGCTTGACATGTATGTTCACGCTTATGAATCACGCCCGTTTAGAGGTTGGGCTTGAAGGTGTAGGCTTATCTGAGAGAGCCTATCAAGATGCCTTGGATTACGCGAGAACGAGAGTTCAAGGTCGAGACCCGCTAAGCGGTGAAGCAACGACGATCATTGGCCATGCGGACGTCCAGCGCATGCTGATGCAAATGAAATCAATGACGGATGCGATGCGCGCATTGTGCTACGACGCCTCAATGTCTCACGATTTACGTAAGCATGCAGTTAGTGAAGAAGAACGCAGCACCCATTCTACTCGTTTCGCCTTATTGACGCCCATTACCAAGGCATGGTGCACCGAATTGGTAAATGAAGTGACTTCTTTAGGCGTACAAGTTCACGGTGGAATGGGGTTCATTGAAGAGACTGGTGTTGCACAACATTACCGAGATGCGCGTATCACATCGATTTATGAAGGCACTAACGGTATTCAGGCGAACGACTTGGTTGGGCGAAAATTGTTGCGAGACGGTGGTGCAGGCTTTTCCAATTTGATCGCTGAAATGGATGCCACACTTAAGTCTTTAAGCGCTAATGACGAGTTGGCTAAACAGTTTTCGTTTTATAAAGAGCACCTCCAAAAATCAGCTCAGTATATTCTCGATAACGCCGATAGTAGTGCGAAATTCGAGGGTGCAGTCGCTTACAACTTTTTGATGCAAATCGGTTACGTGTGCGGTGCTTGGTATCATTTGCGCAGCGCAGAATTGGCGAGCCAAAAACTGGGCGCTGGTGAGGGCGATACTAATTTTCTAAATAATAAGATTTTAGCGGCGCGCTTCTTTATTGAGCAGCTTCTTCCGCGAGCGCAAGCCTATGGCGAAGCCGTTATAGCGGGCGCGAAGATTGGTTGCGAGCTGAGTGCGGACGCGTTTCAGTAAATCTAAATGTCGTCCATGGTTAATAAGCGGGAGCCTCGTCGCACTCAAGCGGAGCGAACTGAAATTTCAGATCAACGAATGTTTGATGCAACCGTTAAGCTGATTGTCGAGCGCGGCCCCGCCGGAACCAGTTTGACGGACGTCGGTTTGCTAGCTGGTTATAGTCGAGGCTTGGCGAGTCATCGGTTTGGCTCGAAGGATCGCCTTTTCAATTTTGTGGTGCGGCGTTTGGGCGAAATGTGGCTCTCTAAATTAAAGGAAGTGACAATCAACAAAGAGGGGCTTGCGGCGCTGGAGCAAGCGATCGAGCAACACTATCAATTCTGTGTGGACGCGCCTGACTATGTTCGAACGTTGTATACACTTTGGTTTGAATCGCTGAATGCCGATTCGGAATTGAGCGCCACAATCAAAGGGATCCATCAACGTCGCTTTCAAGATGTAGTGAACTGGATTGTGCGTGATAGATCAATTCCAGACAGTGTTAAAAGAGAAGCCGATGTGATCGCTGCGCAGTTTAGCGCATCGGTAATTGGAATTGTCTATTACTGGTTGGCGAATCCAGAAAAAATCAATGAAACCAAGATCTTGCATGATGGTCTTAAACGAACAATGACGCGCTTAATCGACGAGGATTGACCCTATGAGTAGTACCAACCTGAGACATGTGAACCCAAATTTTGGTAGTTCAGATTCCACGCCAATGCGTTTTGTGACGGCGGCTAGCTTGTTTGATGGCCATGATGCATCAATCAATATAATGCGTCGGATACTGCAATCTTTAGGGGTTGAGGTTATTCACCTCGCGCACAACCGCTCGGTCGCAGAGGTGGTGCAAGCGGCGTTACAAGAGGGCGTGGACGGCATTGCGATGAGTTCCTATCAGGGCGGTCATGTAGAGTATTTCAAATACATGGTAGATATGCTTAAGCAAAACAATGCTGAGCATATCCGTGTTTTCGGTGGAGGTGGTGGTGTTATTGTACCGTCTGAGATTCAAGAGCTACACGATTATGGTGTAGAGCGGATTTATTCACCTCAAGACGGTATGAAACTTGGTCTGGTTGGTATGATTCAAGACATGGTTGATCGTTGTGGAAGATTCAACGCGCCACGTTTAGATACTTCTAATTTGCTTGATGATCGACGCAATACTTTATCTTTATCTGCGTTGATTGGAGCAATCGAGAGTGGTGAAGTCGATAAATCAGCGCTGGCGAAGTTAAAGTTAGCAGCGAACAATGAGACTCCAGTACTGGGTATTACCGGTACGGGAGGCGCTGGCAAATCGTCGCTGACGGATGAGATTGTGCGTCGCTTTCGAACCGACAGCTCGGATCAAGCTCGTATCGCGGTGTTGGCAATCGACCCGACTAGGCGCAAGACCGGTGGCGCGCTGCTCGGCGATCGAATTCGAATGAACTCGATTTATCATCCCAATATATTTATGCGCTCAATTGCGACTCGCGGTGCGGTTGGGGAGGTGCCTGAGTCGTTAACTGAAATCATTGCTGCCGTAAAATATTTTGATTTCGATCTAGTTATTGTAGAAACCCCTGGTATTGGCCAGGGCGACGCAGGTATCGTGCCTTTTGTTGATGCGTCGATGTACGTAATGACGCCGGAGTTCGGTGCGCAGAGCCAGCTTGAAAAAATTGACATGTTGGATTTCGCCGACCTTGTGGTGATCAATAAATTTGACCGCAAGGGCGCCGCCGATGCCCTGCGTGATGTCGCAAAACAAGTGCAGCGCAATCGCGAAGCATTCGATGTCGAACCCCAGAGTTTGCCAGTATACGGTTCTATTGCTTCACGTTTCGGCGATGACGGCGTGACCTCGGCCTACCATGGCTTGTTGTCTATATTACGGAGTAAGGGCTTACGTGAGTGGGATTCAATGCTGGCGTTTTCTGACAATCGTGTTCCTTCAGAGCGCTCTGTGATTGTTCCGAGTTCGCGCCAGCGTTATCTTGCGGAAGTGTCGGAAACGGTTCGCGGGTATTTAGCCGAGGCGGATCAGCAAGCGGGGCTGGCCAGTGAGCGATATGCGTTACAGAGCGTGCAGCAAATGCTTGGTGAAAATGATGCCAAAATTCAAGCGCTGATCCTGCAAAAAGAACAAGAAATATCCAGTGAAAATAAGGGCTTAATCAGTAATTGGAGTTCAGTTAAAGCTGGCTATTTGGGAACTGAGCGGGTGGATAAGCTAGCAAATGGCAAAGAAATCAAGACCACGCTAGTTCGCGAGAGCCTATCCGGTACTTTGGTGCCTCGTGTGGCTTTACCAAAGTTCACTGATCAGGGCGATCTGCTTCGCTGGATGAAGCGAGAAAACCTGCCTGGTTCATTCCCATATACGGCCGGAGTGTTTCCGTTTAAGCGCGAGGGCGAAGATCCGGCTCGAATGTTCGCAGGTGAGGGTGATCCAAAACGAACCAATTTGCGGTTCAAGAAATTATCAGAGCATGCGTCTGCAATACGCCTATCCACCGCGTTTGATTCGGTGACGCTATACGGATTTGACCCGGCGACACGCCCCGATATTTACGGCAAGATCGGTAACTCTGGCGTGTCGGTAGCCACATTGGATGATATGAAGCAGCTTTTTGACGGCTTTGACCTGTGTGCGCCTACGACCTCAGTTTCGATGACGATCAACGGCCCGGCGCCAACCATATTAGCGATGTTTCTTAATACGGCAATCGATCAGCAGTTAGATAAATTTGCTGACGAACATGGTCGTGCGCCGACGCAGGATGAGCAGGCCGAGCTAAAGGCCGGCGCCCTAAAGGCGGTACGCGGTACCGTTCAAGCGGACATTTTGAAAGAAGACCAGGGGCAGAATACTTGTATTTTCTCTACGGAATTCAGCCTTAGGATGATGGGCGATATTCAACAGTATTTTATCGACCATGAGGTGCGAAATTTTTATTCAGTGTCTATCTCCGGCTACCACATCGCTGAAGCTGGTGCAAACCCGATAACTCAGTTGGCTTTTACGCTTGCGAACGGTTTCACTTTTGTAGAAACCTATCTCGCACGTGGTATGCATATCGATGATTTTGCACCAAACTTGTCGTTCTTCTTCTCGAATGGCATGGACCCTGAATACACTGTGATTGGGCGGGTGGCGCGTCGGATTTGGGCCGTCGCGATGCGAGAGAAATATGGCGCGAACGCCCGCAGCCAAAAGTTGAAGTACCATATTCAGACTTCTGGGCGATCACTGCATGCCCAGGAAATGCAGTTCAACGATATCCGTACTACCTTGCAAGCCTTGCTTGCAATTAATGACAACTGCAATAGCTTACACACCAATGCCTACGATGAAGCCATTACTACGCCAACTGAAGAATCTGTGAGAAGAGCATTAGCTATCCAGTTGATTATAAATAAAGAATTTGGCTTGTCGAAGAACGAAAATCCACAACAAGGTGCCTTTGTTATTGATGAGCTGACGGATTTGGTAGAGGAAGCCGTGTTACAAGAGTTTGAGCGCTTATCTGATCGAGGAGGGGTGTTGGGAGCGATGGAAACAGGTTATCAACGTGGGCGGATTCAGGAGGAGTCGTTAAAGTATGAAACTCTAAAGCATGACGGGTCTTACCCACTAATCGGTGTGAATACGTTTCTGCCTGAACATGAAGAGCCTGAGATTTCGATCGAGCTGGCGCGTTCGACAGACGATGAAAAACAAAGCCAGATTACCAGGCTCGCCGATTTTCATGCGCGCCATGCTCAGGTGACGGATGAAACGCTTGCTATGGTTAAGAAAACGGTGACTGAAGGTGGCAATGGATTTGAAGCCCTGATGGAAGCGGTCAGACACTGTTCTTTAGGTCAGATTACTGATGCGTTCTTCGAAGTCGGTGGTCAGTACCGACGTAGCACTTAGCAAATTCGCTAGATGGCCGATAAACATTGCTTGATAATGAATTTCTCTGAACGATGGATTCCTTGATGAATACGAAGTCGCTGAACACCGCTAGACCTGAGTGGCCGATTAAAAAGCTAGAAGAAGGTTTGCACTATTATTTAGAAGATGGCCTGATGGTACTGACCGAGTACTATCATCGTGCGCGCGGCCAGTGTTGTGGGAATGCTTGCCGGCACTGCCCCTATGAACATGTCAATGTGAGGTCAAAATCATGACTGAGGTATCAAAACAGGAGCCCTCTGAATCCGAATTTTCCAACCTAGAAATTTCTACTCCAGATCTGTGCGACGCTAACCCAGATAAAGTTCGAGTTCTCGATTCTATTTTTCGAGGTTTTGGAGGCCAGGCCTCATTTTCAGGGCGCGCGGTTACTATTAAGTGTTTTGAAGATAACTCGCTTGTAAAACAGCTGGTGGATACGCAAGGTGATGGGCGAGTTATCGTGATGGATGGAGGCGGTTCTCTACGCCGAGCGATTCTAGGTGACATGTTGGCTGAGAAAGCTATGAAAAACGGTTGGGCGGGGTTCATCATCAATGGGTGTATCCGAGACTGTGTTGAAATTGCTGCGATGGCAATCGGTGTCAAAGCATTGAATACTCATCCAATGAAAACAGAAAAACGTGGTTTAGGTGATATGAATGTGCCAGTGACGATTGCTGGCCAGACTATTAAGCCTGGTGACTGGGTGTATGCAGATAGAAACGGCGTTCTTATTAGTGAGTCCGAGCTCGCGTTGATTTAGCGATTGGGGTTACGCGGTTAAAGCGGGAGCGAAGCACCCAGTGGTCGCCCTCGTAACGCGAGGTGTATGTGGTCCCGGTGTTAACCCAAAGTTGGTCGCGATTAAATTGAATTTTTGGGCGGTAATCCGTGGCAAGAGCGGCCAGATAAAAATCATTGACCGAACGAGGGCGAGTTTTTGAGGTTGACTCAAGCACAAATTCTTGACCGTTTAAAAACAAAACGACCCAAGCGTGCCCACCTTGCGGTACCTCACCGATTACCACGCGGGCATCATAGCCAAGGCCTATTAACCAATCAGCAAGTATCAAAGCGTGATCTTCGCAGTCTCCATGGCTATGATAGTAGGCTTGTTTAGAGTTTTGCCAAATATCTTCCAAGCCCGGCCCGTGCAGTTTGTGATCAAGCATGTAGTTTTTGCGCATGCTTAAGGTCGCTAATGGAACCCAAGCTTTTTTAGTTACGAAAGGAACATAACCGACCAAATAGCTATTCGCAAAATAGGGTCGTTTATTAATGCCCGTTGCCGCGTAGGTAATCACGTTGTTGTCTTGATCGCTAAAGTAAAAACTCTGATATTTGATTGTTTGGCTGGAGTTATTTACCAGTTCATGGAGGCCCCGTGTACTCATCTTTCTCGTTCCGTCGATGCTCTGTACCTCGCCGATTTGAGAGGCATGTTGTGATTTACCTAAATCGGGGTTAGCGGAGTCATATTCGTGTGGAATTACTTCAGTCGTCTTCGTTTCAAGCGGCGGCTGCATTGCCATTCTTTTTTGCTCAAGAAAGGCAATGCAGATGACGCACACGGTAATCCATGTGACCGCATTGAAAATCAGCTTTTTCAAAACTCGGTGATCTTAAGCGGGTGTCTATCTGGTATCTATCCTTTGAGCCCGAATGAGACGATCACGGCAACAAACAGCAGGATGGTTGAAGCAAAAATAGAGACGGCTATATTACCATCCTGCAATTGCTTCTCAATGTCGACGTTCTTTAACAGTTGCTTATCAACAAACTTTAACGCGACGACGCCAACCAGCAGAGCAAGCAAGGTATAGAGTAAATTGACACCGAGATTGAATAGTGTCGCGATAAAGAATTGTGTTTCCATATGTGTCTACTAGCCCTTAGTCTAGGTGTAGTTTTCTGTCAGATTTAGATGTTTTTTAGCATTTAGCGCGCATCGGCTAGCACTTGCTTGGTCATCAGTTCGGTTGTGATAAAGTTCCAATTATATTGTTGGTACTTTTCTAGCGGGTTGGCTTTCAGTATTTCCTCATCTGTTTTTCCCTCGGATACGAGCTTAGCAACTATCGCTTGAGCGTCCTCAAGCATCGCGATGGTTGCTACTACTTCGGCTTTACTCGCTAATGCGCCATGGCCAGGAATGACTTTGGTATCGTCATTTGCCAGGTCGGCTATGCCTTTCAGTGCAGCGATAACGCCGGGCAGGCTTCCACCATTGTTTTTGTCAATGAATGGAAAAAGCCCATTAAACATAATGTCGCCAGTGTGTATAACGTTGTCGCCTTGGAAATAGACTATCGCGTCGCCATCAGTGTGAGCATTGGCAAAATGGATAACCTTGGCTGCGTCATTATTGATGTGAATAGTCATGTGGTCAGAAAAGGTGAGCACCGGCAATGTTTCTTTACTGGCGGGTTCATAACCATCGCCTTTTCTAACACCAGTTTTAACGAGTGATGCCCGCAAGTTTTCATGGCTTACAATGCGAGCGCCATTGGCGCCAAAATCATGATTATTGCCAATATGGTCACCGTGCACATGAGTATTGATCAAATAGTCGACTGGCTGATCAGTGATTTCAGCGATCTCTTTCTTGAGCAGAGCGAGCACGTCAGGCATGCCGTTGTCGATCATTGCAACACCGTCAGCACCGACAGTTAGACCAACATTGCCACCAGTGAAACCACCTTCGCCAGAAAGCATGTAGATTGTGTCAGTTACTTTTTGAGTGGCAAAACTGACCTCTGAGTCCTGTCCTATCGATGAGGTTGATATGAATATGCTACTACCCAGTGCGAGTAACACAGAGTTTTTTCCGAAAAGAGTTTTAGTAATCATGAGGCACCTTAAAGTCGTGGTGGTTTGGGGAGTTTGTTTACTTTACTCGTGACATAGTAGTCATAACCTAAGCATCTGTAAATTGTTGAATCAGAGGTTCCCTTGCTTTGCTTAAACCTATTTTCCTAACTGTGCGCTTTATCGAATACGATTTCTATATGGAGATGATTATGGTTCGTGTACAGGTTCTGAGTATGCCAAGAGTGCTGCATCCCTGCACAGCCTGATGGCTAAGGCCTAATCTAAAGAAAATCTATTCTGTATTTGCATCGATTAGCTACGAAACCATTGCGAAATCAGCTAGAATTCAGCGCGTTTTGAACAAATCAACAGACTCAGTGCAGTGACAAAATACAAAATTGCCATTCTCGCCGGCGACGGCATTGGCCCGGAAATAATGAAAGAGGGCGTTAAAGTCCTTAAGGTAATTGAAGAACGTAACGATGTTGAATTCGAGATGATCGAAGCTCCATTTGGTGCGGGTGCTTGGTTTAGTGAAGGAAGTTCGTTCCCTGAGGCGACCAAGCGTTTAGTGGATGAAGCTGATGCGGTTGTGAAAGGCCCAATAGGTCTTAATCATGAAGAGTCGAAAAAAATTCCGGTAGATCAACAACCCGAACGAGGTGCGTTGTTGCCCATGCGTAAGCGTTTAAATACGTATGCAAATTTCCGACCTGTCTATTTGCCCAAGTCTCTTGGTCATTTCTCACCATTAAAGCCTGAAGTGATTGGTGATGGTATTGATATGATTATGGTTAGAGAACTCGTTGGTGGTTTGTATTTTGGTGAAAAGGAGACTGGCATAAATGAATCTGGTAAGCGCTACGTACGTGAAGTGCTTGAATATGATGAAGACCAGATCAAAAACATCCTACATCAAGGTTTCAAGCTGGCTCAAAATCGGAAGAAGGTGTTACACAATATCCACAAAAGTAATGTTTTGAAATCGAGCGTGTTGTGGAATGAAGTGCTGGATGATGTGGCAACAGAGTACCCAGACGTAGAAGTGGTTCACACCTTGGTAGATGCAGCAGCAACGGCTCTTTGTCTGAATCCAGGCCAGTTTGACGTGATGGTTATGGAAAACATGTTTGGCGACATTCTGAGTGACCAAGGTGGTGGTATTTTAGGGTCGCTAGGCTTGATGCCATCGGCGTGTTTGGGTGAGAATGGAAAAGCTTACTATGAGCCGTCGCACGGTTCAGCACCGGATATTGCCGGTAAAAACATTGCGAATCCCTACTCGATGATTGGCTCGATGGCGATGATGTTAGAGTACAGCTTCGGCATGGTTGAAGAAGCTCGCAATGTGTGGGATGCCATGCAGAGTGTTTTTGCGGCTGGTTACTCGACCGCCGACTTATCTAAACCAGGTAGCGGGGTTAATATGATTTCTACCGACGTGTTTGGTGATAAGGTTGTAGAGCATCTGCGCGCAAATGCATAGCGAATTAGACTAATGCGCTAAATATGAAGGCCTGCCTAACTAGCGGGCCTTTTTGTTTTATTTATAGTGCGCGATTCCAGTTATACTCGATGGTTAATCTCAATATCGTCTAAATATTACCTGAATGAAACTTGACCTGTACCAAGTCGACGCATTTGCGAGTCGGAGATTTGAAGGTAATCCCGCTGCGGTTTGCCCTTTGGATGATTGGCTCGATGATTCGTTAATGCAGTCGATTGCATTTGAAAATAACTTGGCAGAGACAGCCTTTTTTGTGCAAGAGAAAGATGGCTTTCGAATTCGCTGGTTTACCCCGTTAACGGAGGTCGATTTATGTGGCCATGCTACGCTCGCGAGTGCCTATGTCTTATTTGAGGAACTTGGTTATAGTGAGCGTAAAATCACATTCCAATCAAAAAGTGGCCCATTGATGGTAAGTCGGCATGGCAACTCGTTTGAGCTTGATTTTCCGGCTCAGCCAGCGAAGGTGTGTGATGCTCCGCTCGGTTTGCAGGACGCATTGGGAGCGTCGGTTGACGCTTGTTTTCTGAATGAAGACTTGCTGGTCATTTTGTCGGACGAATCCATCGTTAGAAACTTATCGCCAGATTTTCGTAAGCTTGCGAAGGTTGATGCTAGAGGGGTTATCGTGACTGCTCATTCGCAGGAGTTCGACTTTGTGAGTCGATTTTTTGGTCCGCAAGTGGGTATAGACGAAGACCCTGTCACGGGTTCGGCCCACACAAAATTAGTGCCATACTGGGCTGAACGATTGTCTACGAACGAATTGCATGCAAAACAGGTTTCAAACAGGGGTGGCGAGCTTCACTGTAGTTTAGTGGGTGATCGGGTCAAGATACGCGGTCAGGCGATACTGTTTTTGAAAGGTGAGATATACCTATAAGTAATTGATTTTTATTTAAAATGTTGTTTTCTATTTGGTTTTAATAAAGCGTTGGTGAAAATACTCTAAATAAGGTGAATCCGAAAATCGGAAAGACGCATCTAAATCATCAAGAGCGCTGTAAAGAGCTCACCAACAACTGGAGAAAAATGATGAAGAACATAGTACTGAGTTTGGCGTTCATATTGACGTTGATTACTTTTGGCGGAGTGTCAGCGCAGACTGCTGATGACACAAAGAACAATCAAGAGGTTAGTGAATCAACTGATGGCAAGAGCGGTATTCATTTCGATTTAAATTTTGATGACGATGATGATTTGTCAACAGATGAAAAATTCGAAATCGCAAAAAAAGCCATCAAAGAGACTGTCGGTAGTGAATTCAGTAAGGATATAGAGCTAGAGATAGATGGTCTGACTGATGAGGAAAAGCGGGAAATCATCGAGGCATTAGAGGAAGCTGATGGTATACCAGCCAGTGTACTAGCGGTTGCGATACCCGCGGTGGTACTCACATTAGGCATGCCAGTGATCATTGTTCTTTTGGTGCTTTGGTTTAGCCATAAAAAACGTCGTCAGAAGATGGAAGTAATTAATTCTTATCTGCAAGCTGACCGTGAAGTACCGGATCAAGTACTGAATGCGTTTGATGTTGGTGGTAAGAGTTCACTGCGACGCGGCATTATGTTGGTTGGCTTAGGTCTTGGTATTGTTGCTGCGTTTAATGGTTTTAATGAGCCAGAAATTGCCGCGTTGGGCCTTATTCCGCTGTTTATCGGCTTAGCTAGATTAGTTTACTGGTTTCTTGAGGACCGTAAAGCATAAGCACGATTTATAACCAAGTTGCTGAACAAAAATCGTGGAAAAATTAGATGAGGCTGTGTTGGTCGAACTCGCCGTAAGCGATAATGACCAACGCGCATTTTCGGAATTGGTAAATCGGCATCAGTCGAATTTACGTTATTCAATGCGCCAGTTAACTAATTGGAATGAAGACCTTGCTGACGATTTGGCTCAGGATACCTTCATTCAAGCATTTAAGGAGTTGCACCGATTTCGCAAAGAAGCCAAATTCTCCAGTTGGCTTTACCGAATTGGGTACAACATCTTTTTGCAATATGTGCGTAAAAAACAGTTGGATACTCAATCTATTGATGAAGATCCTTATACCGCAAATCAGCTAATGAGCTCTGAGCAGGGTGATGAAGATTCTCCATTACATCAAAAGGTTGCCAAATTGTTAGCTATGTTGGAGCCCGAAAGGCGCTCCGTGTTACACTTACTGCTGCATCGTCAAAATACGCAGCAGGAAATTTCTGAAATTATGGGAATTCCGCTTGGCACGGTTAAAACCCATATTAATCGAGGCCGCGCTGTGTTGCAGCAAAAGCTGCAAGGCTGGCGGGAGACGACATCATGAAAGAGAAAATAGATTTAGACTTGAATAGATTAAGCATGCCAGATTTTGGTGAGAGTGATACCGAACTCGATGCGTTGTTTTCTGACGCGCGTGAGGGTCAACCTGCATTATTTGATGATAATTTCACTAAAGTCGTTGCGAACTCTTTACCAACGAAGCCGATTCGACGCCGTAAAGGCGGTATCTCATTCGATTTAATCGGCGCGATGATTGGTTTAGTATTGGCTTATTTCTTATTTGACGTGAGTCGAGTTGTGAGTGGCGTCCTGAGCTTAGTCCCTGAAACACTGACATTATCACCTGTGCATATATTGATGGCATTAGGGTTTGTGAGTGGAATGTCGGTGTTTGCTTGGTGGGCAGTTGAGAATAGTCGGGCTTAAGAACGGCTGACTCCGGATATGTTGATTGTTATTATGATTCAAAAGGATTCTGAATGAACAGACTTTTATTGTTAGCAGCGTTACTTTTTGTTACTTTCAACGCGACCGCTCAAACCTACAGTATTTCAGGCACTTTTAGTTTGCCAGCGGGTGTGGTAGCGCCATCAGGTGGCGCAGAATTCAAAGTTAGTACAGACCCACTAGAGTCTTTTGATGTTGGTGGCGGCACTCTAGAGTCGTCAACTACAGTTATTATTCCCGCTGTTCAAAACGCCAGCAGCTATATTCTAACGATGAAAGACGCTCCGCCGCCGGCCGAGGGCGAGGCCCAGGTTGACCCCAATCCGAAAAAACTGATGTTCGAGTGTGTTAGTGGGTGTGACGCTCTAGGCGTGATTACCTCAGGGTATTGGAGCGCCACCTCTGGTGTCGTCGACGCTGATCAGGCAACGGAATTTCCAGCAATACAAAATGCAACCGCCAATATTTTGCTTCCTAGAGGTGATGTTTTTTCTGGAATCGTCAAATTACCTGAGAGTTTTGTCGCCACCGGAGACGAACAAATAACCGTCTTGTTGAAAGGTTCTACGTTTAATAACCCCCCAATTTTTAGCCAGCTTATTGAGCCCGAAGAAGGCGATAGCGAATGGCCATTCCGAGTAGTGGTCCCACAGTTAAATGCTGTTGGTGGGTGGTTTATTGAGCTAAGCTGCGTGAGCTGTAATGAAGATATACCGGTTGAAACGCATCTGCCGACAACGGTAACTGGTGACCCGATGACACTGGATTCGTCACAAGATTTCTTCTTTATCAAATTTCGGACTTATTCGAACATGGTAATGACTTTTATTTCCACTCGGGAAGAGGAGCCCTCGAACAATGCGGCATCGATAGTTGGGGCGATATCGCTCTTGCTGGATGATGAGGAATGATATGGCCTCATCCAATGAGGTCGATTTTGCAAATGATCTAATCTAGGTCAAACTTGTTTTTGTAGTCTCGTTTTAGCGACTCATCTTGTTCTTCTTTTCGTAGAGTAAAATTGCCGATTGCGAGAACGTCCATCTCCGTTCCCATGAAGCAATTGAACGCATCTTCAGGCGTACAAACGATGGGTTCACCGCGAACATTAAAGCTCGTGTTTACCACTAATGGGCAGCTTGTTAACTTATCAAATTGACTAATCAGTTGATGGTAGAGAGGGTTGGTTTCGGCGTGCACCGTTTGAATTCTTGCCGAATAATCAACGTGAGTAACGGACGGTATTTGTGAGCGCGGAATATTTAGTTTCTGTATTCCAAAGAGAGCGTTTTGTTCTTCTGTCATTGTTAAACGCTTGTTATCTTGCACTGCATCAACCAGTAACATATACGGACTCGGCCCATTAAGTTCAAAGTAGTCGTTAACACGTTCAGCCAATATTGACGGAGCAAATGGTCGAAACGATTCACGATATTTAATCTTCAAATTCAAGTTTTTTTGCATTTTGGGTGAACGCGGGTCACCCAAAATCGAGCGGCCTCCAAGCGCTCTTGGCCCGAACTCCATCCGCCCTTGAAACCACCCAACGACTTGCTCATTCTCTAGAGCAGCGGCCGCTGCGTTGATCATTTCTGTAGAGCTTGAGTGCTCGGAGTAGGTTGCGCCTAGTGAATTTAGGCTTGCTCGAATCTGGTCATCTTCAAAACGGCAACCCAGATAACCACCTTGCATATTATCGCTCGTATTGACGGTGCGTGGTAAGTCGTGATGTAAATGAGCAATCGCTTGAGCCGCGCCTAAGGCACCGCCAGCGTCTCCAGCGGCGGGTTGTATCCAAACATTATCAAAGTAGCCAGATCGTTCAAGTTTGCCATTAGCAACGCAATTCAATGCAACGCCACCAGCAAGACAAATATTCTTGATGCCGGTTTCCTCGGCCAGAGACCTACCCAGTTTCAATACTATTTCTTCGGTTACAGCCTGCACAGAAGCGGCGATATCCATGTGGAATTGTTCCAGTTCTTGCTCGGGCACACGGGCGGGCCGGCCAAACAAGTCTGCGAACTTATCATTCGTCATGGTTAAGCCAGTGCAGTAATTAAAGTAGGTTTGATCCAGTCGATATGAGCCGTCGTCTTTAACGTCGATGATGTGCTTTAAAATCAAGTCCTTATATTTCGGCTCGCCATAGGGTGCGAGGCCCATAACTTTGTACTCACCGGAGTTGACTCTAAAACCGGTATAGTAGGTAAACGCTGAGTAGAGTAGGCCAAGAGAGTGCGGGAAGTGAATTTCTTTAACGATTTCGAGCGAATTGCCACGGCCTATGGCCATCGACGTGGTCACCCATTCTCCGACACCATCGAGTGTAAGTACAATCGCTTCCTCAAAAGGTGACGGGTAAAATGCACTGGCGGCATGGCTAAGGTGGTGTTCGGAAAATTTTAATTTACTTTCCCAATCATATTCGCTTCCAAGGTGGTGCATGGCTTCGCGAATTATTTTTTTTTGGAAGAGTTTTTCCTTTATCCATAAGGGTAGGGCGGAGCGAAAAGATTGAAAGCCTCGTGGGGCGAAGGAGACATATGTTTCTAGAAGGCGTTCGAATTTGATAAATGGCTTTTCAAAAAAAACCACATTGTCGACATCATCTAAACTAAGGCCTGCTTCCTTTAAGCAATAATTAACCGCATTAATCGGGAATGCACTATCGTGTTTTATCCGTGTGAAGCGCTCTTCTTGAGCCGCGGCAATGATGTGTTCGCCATTAACAATGGCGGCCGCGCTATCATGATAAAACGCGGAGATTCCAAGAATAACCATAGAAATTTCTATTTAGAACAATGTGTAAATAAATGGTGCTAAGGCAGAGCCCTCGGCAAAAACAACCAGTCCGCCAAGTAACAATGCAAACACAAGAATTGGCAGAAGCCAAAATTTCTTGCGTGCTTTCATGAATTTCCAAAGCTCTTTTATAAGTTCCACGGTGGGTTTCCTAGGTAATAGTGTCTTTATTAAAATTGGTTGTCGAACGATTCCTTACTAAGCTTGCCGTCTTCGCGCGTAATCCAATAGGTACTCGCTGTTGGGTCGAGCTTACGATTCATAGGGTCTTTGCCGAGTAATCTCATGATCAAGCCTGTCGGTAGAACGGTGACAAAAAATACTAAACCCATTAGTAGTGGGTTGGTTATTTTATGCATTACTAGCCCGAATTTCTGAAACAGCCAGTTTAACGGGGTTAGAAGCTTGGGGAAAATCAGTGCAGGCAACGCAAAGGCCGCGCAAACATAAGCGCTCCAAAGATTAATCGAACTACCCCTAACTAAAGGGAATAAAGTAATCACCAGAAAAATGGCCGAGAATATCAGTCCAAAGGTTCGGTTATCCAATTGTTTTGGAGGTGTTTTCTGAGGTACCTTTTGTTCAATAGCCATGACAAAGTTTCAGCGAATAGCAGGAGGGTTCGGTCTGGTCCGAACTTAACTTAAATCACATCTATTTCCTAGCCTTTATTCGGAATTTTTAGCATAGAAGTAACTCTTAGTAATATCGGGCTTAGTGCATTATAGAACCGTCTTGTAAGTGCCTAGATGGCAGAGCTAAGTCGGTAGATTTATAGCATCACTTTTTCTTTGCTTGAGGCGGTTTATTATCTGAGGTAGATTCAATGCAATAAAAATATAAATAGCTTTGTTTGTAAGGCAAATAGGGCCAATCAAGCTAGATAAATCAAAGGAGATTTTATGATCGGATTAATGATGAATGAGCAGCTTACGATTACGTCGCTAATGAGGCACGGCCGTGCCATAAATGGTGACAGCGAAATTGTTTCGATTACTCACGATAATCCTCGCCATGTATACACTCAGCGTGACTGCTTCGATCGAGCGGGCCAGCTGGCACACGCTTTAAGAAAGCTCGGTCTTGAAGACGGAGAGACGGTGGGCACGCTCGCTTGGAACGATTACAGGCACATGGAAATTTACTATGGTGTTGCCTGTAGTGGTTCAGTTTGTCATACGATTAATCCGCGGCTGTTCCCAGAACAGTTGATCTACATTATTAATCACGCGGAAGACCAATTTTTGATGGTCGACCCTATGTTCGTGCCCTTATTGGAAGCCATAGAAGACAAGTTAACCTCGCTAAAAGGCGTTATTGTGTTGGCTTCTTCTGACGCCATGCCGCAGACAAAATTGAGCAATGTATATTGCTATGATGAGTTACTTGAAACCGAAAGTGCGGACTACGCATGGCCCGATTTAGACGAAAACACAGCATGCTCTTTGTGCTATACCTCAGGCACGACGGGTAACCCTAAAGGTGTTTTGTATTCGCATCGCGCGCTTGTGCTGCAATCGTATGCGTGTTGTTTGGGCGATGGAATGGGGCTTAGTGCGCACGACGTAGCTTTGCCTATTGTTCCGATGTTTCATGTTAACGCTTGGAATATGCCTTATTCGGCTGCGCTAGCGGGTTTTAAACTTATTTTTCCAGGCTCGAAAATGGGTGATGGAGAGACAGTTCAACGTCTCATCGAAGAGGAAGGTGTGAACTACGCTGTCGGCGTGCCAACGGTTTGGCTTACGCTCCTTAATTACCTCAAGGAAAGTGGTAAAAAAATCGAATCCTTACAGCGAGTGGGTGTCGGAGGTTCAGCCTGCCCCTTAAGCATTATGCACGACTTCGAAAAGCTCTATGGCGTCTCCACTGTAACCGGGTGGGGTATGACTGAAATGGCGCCGCTGGGTACTTTTAATATGCTTAAGTATCCGCGAGAGCACTATAGCGATCAAGAGTACGACGCCTTGAGGGTCCGTGCTGGTAGACCAGTATTTGGTGTGTCAATGAAAATTGTCGACGATGACGGCGTTGAAATGCCTTGGGACGGAGTGGCATTTGGCGCTCTAAAGGTCAAAGGCCCCTGGGTTGTGGAACGCTATTTTAAACATGACGAATCGGCTGTTGATAGCGACGGTTGGTTTGATACCGGCGATGTTGCAAGTATTAACTCTGATGGAAACATGATCATCACTGACCGCACCAAGGATGT